>NZ_JBNAJZ010000005.1:0-111871 GCF_052047555.1 Candidatus Pelagibacter sp. HIMB1746
GAAAAAATACCAATGAACTAAAAGCTACTGGAAATGTTGAGGTTATAGATAAATCAAGTAATGATCAAATATTTGCAAATTCAATCATTTATTTCAAAAACAAAGAAATAATTTATTCAGAAGGAAATTCTAAAGCCTTGGTGAATGATATTGTTGTTAACGCTGATGAATTTGAATATAGAAAAAATACCAATGAACTAAAAGCTACTGGAAATGTTGAGGTTATAGATAAATCAAGTAATGATCAAATATTTGCAAATTCAATCATTTATTTCAAAAACAAAGAAATAATTTATTCAGAAGGAAATTCTAAAGCCTTGGTGAATGATATTGTTGTTAAAGGAGATATATTCGAATTTGATAAAAATAAAGATAAATTTATATTTAAGAATAATGTTAGAATTGATGACATTTTAAACAATAATACAATATTTTCAAATTATATTATTTATGAAAAAAAGGATGAATCATTTTTTTCTAAAGGACCAACTGAAGCTATTATAAATAAAAAATATAATTTTAATTCATCTGATGTATTTTATTTAAATGATGAGCTTAAAATATATTCTAATGAGGAAAGTGAAATTAAAGATAAATTTAATCACTATAGTCTCTCTAAATTCAATTACGATATTTTAAAAAAAGAACTTATTGGGGAAAAAATTTTAATTTTAACAAATTATAAATTACCTAAATCAGATAAATATTTTTTTGATAGTGGGTTTTTTAATTTAGAAAAAAATCAATTTATAGCACAAAATGTGAAAATTTTACTTCATCCCACTTTATTTGGTAGTACTGAAAATAATCCAAGAATAAAAGGCATTTCCTCAAATAGCAAAAATGGCATCACAACAATAAATAAAGGAATATTTACAAGTTGCAAAATAGAGGATGATTGTCCTCCTTGGTCAATAAGTGCAAATAAGATTGCTCACGATAAAAATAAAAAACAGCTAATTTATGATGATGCAGTTTTAAGAATATATGATTTTCCAGTTGCATATTTTCCAAAATTTTTTCATCCTGATCCAACAGTTGAAAGACAAAGTGGTTTCTTAAAACCTCAAATTAACAGTTCAAATATTTTAGGAGATTCTGTTTACGTTCCTTACTTTCACGTTATTTCAGATGATAAAGATTTAACCTTTCAACCGACTTTTTTTGATAGTTCTATGCAAATGTTTAGAAATGAATATCGACAAAAAAACAAAAATTCTGATTTTATTGCTGATTTCAGCTTAACAAGGGGATACAAGTCAGATCTTTCAAAAAAAGATAATAGTATCAGTCATCTGTTTGCAAAATTTAATTCAAATCTTAATTTGGAAAGCTATGAAGAGAGTGATTTATATTTATCAATACAAAAAGTATCCAAAGACACTTATCTAAAAGTGTTTGATAGTAACCTGATTGAGAGTGATATTAAACCAAGTGATCCTAATAATTTAACGTCTGAAATAAAATTATCTTTAAACAATAATAATTCTAGTTTTATCACTGGGATACAATCATTTGAAAATTTAAGTTTAAAAAATAGTGATCGATTCCAATATATCCTTCCATATTATGATTATAGTAAAAATCTTAATTTGGATTTTTTTAAAGGTGATCTTAATTTCAGATCCAACGGTAGTAATGATTTAAACAATACAAATGAGTTAAAAACAAGAATAATTAATGACTTAGAATACAAAAGTGAAGATATAATTTCTAATAATGGGCTTGTTAGCAACTTTAACGTTTATTTTAAAAACTTAGGTTCAATAGGAAAAAATACTAACACTTATAAATCATCTCCACAGTTAGAAATTATGAATTTATACGAATTAAACTCAAAGTATCCTTTGTCGAAAACTACAGATAAGTTTAATAATATAATTATTCCAAAAATGTCTCTTAGATTAAATCCAAGTGATATGAAAAATTATAATAATGAAAATAGAACTATTAATACAGATAATTTATTTAACCTAAATAGGTTAGGTTTAACTGATACATTTGAGAAAGGAAAATCGTTAACAGTTGGAGTAGATTATAAAAAAGAAAATTTAAAAAACATTAATAAATATTTTGAAATGAAACTGGGGACAGTTTTTAGAGATAAAGATGAAAATTTTATACCAAATAGTAGCACTCTAAATAAAAAAAATTCTAATATATTTGGATCAATTAATAGCTCCCTAGGAGAAAATTTTTCTCTAGACTATGATTTTATGGTTGATAATAACTTAAATACTATTGAGTATAATTCGGTAGGTGCAGTTTGGGAATATGATAACTTCAAAACTAAATTTAATTACGTAGAAGAAAATGGTGAAGTAGGTAACGAGAATTTCTTGGAAAATACAACTTCGTTTAATTTTGATGAAAAAAACAATTTCTCTTTTAAAACTAGAAGAAATAGAAAAATAAATTTGACAGAATTTTATGATTTAGTTTATGAATACAAAAATGACTGTCTTACAGCAGGAGTTAAATATAATAAAACATACTATTCAGATGGAGATCTTAAACCAAAAGAAGATTTACTATTCACTTTAACATTATTCCCTCTAACCACATATGAACATAAACAAAGTGGTTTTTAAAAAAATGATTTTTAGATTACTTGTTATTTTAATTTTTTTTGTTTTTTCTAAATTGCATGCATTTGAAAATAGAATTTTATTTAAAATTAACAATGAAATTGTAACAACAGTGGATGTATCAGAAGAAATAAATTATTTAAGTGCTGTAAATAAAAAAATTAATGATCTAGACAAAAATACAGTGATTAGCATTGCAAAAAATTCAATTATAAAAGAAAATTTAAAAAAAATTGAACTTAAAAAAAATTTTCAAATCATTAATCTTAATGAAAAAGAATTAAATATGTTTATAGCAAATATATATAAAAATATTGGTATAAATAATTTAAATAATTTTAAAAAATATTTAAATGAAAAAAATATAGATTTTAAAAGAATAGAAGAAAAAATCAAAATTGATCGAAGCTGGAACCAAATGATTTATAATAAGTATGCTGACCAAATTAAAATTGATAGAGAGTCAATCGAAAAAGAATTGAAAAACAAAAAAATTAAATCTTACTTGATTTCTGAAATAGTTTTTAGGGCAAAAGATAAAGAAGAGCTGAAAAAAAAATTTGATAAAATAAAAAAAACTATTATTGAAAAAGATTTTGAGACAGCAGCAATTATTCATTCTGTTTCTGATTCTTCACAAAATGGCGGAAATATTGGATGGATAAAAGAAAATTCATTTTCTAATATTATTTTAAAAAATATATCAAAAATTTTACCAAATGAATTTACTGATCCAATATCAATTCCAGGTGGTTTTATAATAATAAAAGTTAATGACTTAAAAAATGAAAAAGCAATAATTAACCTAGAAGAAGAAACTAGCAGAACAATTAACGCAAAAATTAACAATCAATTAAGTCAATTTTCAAATATTTATTTGAACAAGATAAGAAAAGACATTTTTATAAATGAGTAAATATATTCTTATTTCTCATGGTGAACCTAACAGTATTTTTCTTGAAATTTTATTTAAATCATTAAAATTTAATAAATATAAAAGTCCAATAATCCTTATTTCATCAAAACAAGTGTTAGAAAGGCAAATGAAAAAATTAAAATTTAAATTTAAAATAAAATTAATAAACCCAAATAATTTAAGTAAAGTAAAATTAGATAACAAGTCTATAAACTTAATAAATATAAATTATAATCAAAAAAAAACATTTCAAAAAATTTCAAATGTATCAAATAAATTTATAAAAGATTGTTTTGAAATGGCATTTGAATTAATAAAAAAAGAAAAAATTACAAAATTTATTAATGGACCTATTTCTAAAAAATTTTTCTTAAAGAGTAAATATCTAGGTATTACAGAATATATTTCAGATAAATTTTCAAAAAAAAACACTTGTATGTTAATTTACAATAAGAAATTATCAGTTTGTCCTGCAACAACTCATTTACCACTAAAACTTGTTCCAAGTAAAATTACTAAAAAAAATCTAGAAAACAAAATTGTACTTGTTAATAATTTTTATAAAACTTTTATGAACAAAAAACCTAATTTGGCTATGCTTGGTTTGAATCCTCATTGCGAAAGTACTTTGAAATATAATGAAGACATTCAAATCATTAAACCTGTTATAAAAAAAATGAAAAAGAAAAAATATAAATTAAGTGGCCCTATCTCGGCTGATACTGCATTTATAAAAAACATCAGGAAAAAGTATGACGTAATTATAGGTATGTATCATGATCAAGTTCTAACACCTGCTAAAACGCTTTTTGAATTTGATGCAATAAATATCACTTTAGGGTTACCTTTTATAAGAGTATCTCCTGACCATGGTCCCAATGAAAAAATGATGGGTAAAAATTTGTCTAATCCATTTAGCTTGATACAAGCGATAAAATTTTTAGATACACATTGATAAAAGCTAAAAAAAGTTTAGGTCAAAATTTCTTGGTAGACACAAATATTCTACAAACAATCGTTAACAGTATAAATATTAATAATAAAACCATATTGGAAATTGGACCTGGAACTGGAAATTTAACAAATTTTATTTTAAATAAAAATCCTAAAGAAGTTTTTGTTATTGAAAAAGATGATGAGCTTGCAACTAATTTAAGAAATAAATTTACAAATAAGCTTAACATTATCAATGATGACGTGTTGAATGTAGATGAAAGTTCTTTGTTTAAAGAAAAGGTAATAGTTTTTGGAAATTTACCTTATAATATTTCTACAGAAATACTAAGTAAATGGATCGTTAATTTAAAAGACGATTTTTGGTTTGAGGCTTTAATTTTAATGTTTCAGAAAGAAGTTGCAGATAGAATTGTAGCAAATTTTGATAGTTCAAATTATGGAAGACTATCAATTTTTGCAAACTGGAAATTAAATATAAATAAGATAATTGATATTAAACCAAGTTCTTTCCGTCCAATACCAAAAATTGATAGCTCGTTACTTTTTTTTACTCCAAAAAAAAATTTTTATGGAATTAAAAACGCAAAAAATCTAGAAAAAATTACTAGAATTTTTTTTAACAATAGAAGAAAAATGTTAAAGAAACCTTATAACCAAATTTTTAATGGCAATTTGAAAGTTTTAGAAAAACTTAAAATAAATTTAAATTTAAGACCTCAAAACTTGAGTAGTGAAATTTACTATAAATTAACTGAAGAATATGAAAAATTAACAAGTTAATTTTTCAACATGCTCTCTGATAAAATTTAAATCATAATCTTTAGAGCCATTATTAATTTCTGCATCTATTAAATTTTCAATTCTTTTGTAGCATTCTTTAATGTCATCGTTAATTACAACATAGTCATAATTTATCCAATGTAATACATCTCTTTCGAATTGTTTCATTCTTTCTTCTGCAATTAATTTATCTTTCATGTCTCTATTAGATAATCTTTTAAACAAAACCTTTTTACTTGGTGGAAGAATAAAAAAAGTTATTAATTTATAATCCAATTTCTTATTCTTGATTTGATCAGCTCCTTGCCAGTCAATATCAAATAAAACATTTTTGCCCTTATTTAAATTATTAATTACTGGTGTTCTTGTTGTGCCATACAAATTCCTAAATACTTTTGCATACTCAAGAAATTCCTCGTTTTTAATCAGTCTTTTAAACTCTTCATCACCAACGAAGAAATAATCTTTATTATTTTCTTCACCAGGCCTTGGGTTTCTTGTTGTGTGTGAAATAGACGTAACAAAATTGTCTTTTTTAGACAATAAATTTACCAGTGTTGTTTTTCCAGCTCCAGAAGGAGAGGAAAGTATTATCATCACCCCATCTTTTTCTGAGGGCATTTAAATTTCTAGTTTGCTTTTCCTTCGATAAATTTAACTGCATCTCCTACAGTTAGAATTTTCTCAGCTTCACTATCTGAAATTTCAGATCCAAATTCTTCTTCAAAAGCCATCACTAGTTCGACAGTATCTAAACTATCAGCCCCTAAATCATCTATAAAACTAGATTCCTCAGTTACTTTTGCTTCATCGATTCCTAGGTGATCTGCTACAATTTTTTTTACTTTGCTTGAAACGTCTTCTGACATATTGATCCTTTTTGTTATATTTCGTTAATAGTTTAAAAAGCTATTTTGTCAAGCCATATACATGCCACCATTAACATGCAAGGTTTCACCATTTATATAGCTAGATTGATCTGAGCATAAAAAACTCACAGCATTTGCAATATCATCAGGCTCTCCTAGACGTGCAGAGGGTATTTTTGATATAACTGTTTCTTTAAACTTTTCATCTATTTTATCTGTCATTGCAGTTTTAATAAATCCTGGGGAGATGCAATTAACATTGATATTTTTCTTAGCATATTCAATTGCTAAGCTTTTTGACATTGCCACTATTCCAGCTTTTGATGCGGTGTAGTTAGCTTGACCTAAATTTCCTGTATGTCCAACAACAGAAGTAATATTAACTATTTTTCCAGATTTATTTTTTAACATTTTTTTTATCGCGAATTTACTCATTAAAAATGTTGATGTTAAATTAATATCAATTACCTTTTTCCATTCGTCTAAACTCATTCTGATAGCTAAATTGTCCTGAGTAATTCCAGCATTATTAACAATGCAATCTAAACTACCACCCAGTCCTTTTGTTGAATTTTCAATAAATTCTTCAATTTTTTCACTTTGAGATATATCAAACTTTAAAATATTTATTCTTTCAAATTCCTTTTTTAATTCTTCAAGTTTCTCAATTCTTGTTCCCGAAGCTAAAATATTAGCACCACTTTCATATAATTTTTTTACAATTGAATTTCCTATTCCTCCAGATGCACCTGTAACAATTATATTTTTATCTTTTAAATCATTCATATTTTTAAATTTTCTATATCCTCTAGACTGTTTATCGTATTAATTTTAACTTCTTTATTAATCCTTTTTACCAAACCTGACAGAACTTTCCCAGGTCCAATTTCTATAAAATGATCAACATCATTATTTATCATATTTAAGACACTCTCTCTCCATCTTACTCTATTTTCAATTTGTTTTATTAATAGTGATTTTAAATCTTCAGTATTTGAAATCACCTCAGCTGTTACATTTGATATCAACTTGTTGCTTCCATCAGAAAATGAAATTTTACTTAGTTCTTCTGTCATAATCTCTGTTGCTTTGCTCATAAGGCTACAGTGAAAAGGAGCACTAACTGGAAGTTTTATATTTTTAATTGAATTCTCTTTTAATACTTCAATTAATTTTTCTAAATCTTGAGTTTTTCCACTCAAAACTATTTGCCCGTCTGAATTATCATTTGCTATTTGTGCTTTAAATTTAGATTCATTGTCATTTAATATTTTTTCTATTACTTCAACAGTTGATCCAAGCACTGCAATCATACCACCCTCACCCTTTGGTACGGAATTTTGCATAGCATCTCCCCTGATTCTTAAAATTTTTAATGTTTCTGCAAAGTTTAAATATCCAGCACAAGATAAAGCAGAATACTCGCCTAATGAATGACCAGCAAAATACTTCGCTTTATTTAAATCAATATTAAAATCTTTTTTAATAACGTTAAATATAGAATAACTTATTAAAAAAATTGCTGGTTGAGTATTTGCTGTTAAATCAAGCTCTTCTTTAGGTCCTTCTAGTATTAGCTTTGAAATTGAATAATTTAATGTCTCATCAGCCTCTTTAAATAGGCTTTTCACAAGCTCAAATTTATCATAAAACTCTTTTCCCATTCCAACTATTTGAGATCCTTGACCTGGGAATATTACTGAAAACATATAAAAATATTAGTAATTTTTTGTTTTTATCTATTGTAATTAAACTTTTATAATAGTATATCCTCACTTTTTATTAAAGAACATAAATGAACTTATACGAACATACTATAATAGCTAGACAAGATACATCTCCGAGCGAGTTAAAGCAGTTAACTGAAAAATATTCAAAAATTGTTGAAAAAAACGAAGGTGAAGTTGTAAAAACTGAGAACTGGGGGCTTCTAAACCTTTCTTACTTAATCAAGAAAAATAAAAAAGGTAGCTACATCCACTTTAAAATTAAAGGTAAAGGTAAAGTAGTTGAAGAGTTAGAAAAAAACGAAGCAATTGATAAAAAATTATTAAGATATCTAACTGTTAGAGTAAAAGAATTTGATTTAGACACTAACTACTTTGGAAAAAAAGAAGATAGTGAAAACAAAGAAAGTGCTAAAAACTAATGCCAAAAAGACAAAGTGGAAATAAAAAAGGAAAACAAAGTAACTTTGCAAAGTTGAGTATTTTTCAACCAAATAAATATAAATTTAAAAAAAGTTGCCCACTTTCAGTAAAAGGTGCTCCTAAAGTTGATTATAAAAATATCAAACTTTTAAAAAGATATGTTTCTGAAAATGGTAAGATTTTACCTTCAAGAATTACAAATGTTTCTCAAAAGAAACAAAGAGAATTATCTTTATCAATCAAAAGGGCAAGAAACCTAGCTTTAATATAATGAAAGTTATTTTGTTAGAAAACGTTAAAAGAATCGGATCTATAGGTGAAGTGATAGATGTGAAGAGAGGTTTTGCTAGAAACTTTTTGATTGCAAATAAAAAAGCTCTTTATGCATCTAAAGAAAACATCAAAGAAGTTGAAAAAATAAAAGCTGATTTATCTAAAAAAGACAATGAGAGAAAACAAGAAGCAACTAATATTGCAGAACAAATAAATAATAAAGAATACTCAGTTCAAAAATTAAGTACGGAGAATAATGAACTTTATGGTTCAGTAAAACCAACTGAAATTTCAAAACTTATTCAAGAAGAAAATAAAATTGAAATCAAACCCTCGATGATACAACCAGTTGAAGAAATTAAATCTTTAGGAAAATTCAAAGTCAAAATTTCTCTGCACTCTGAAGTTGATGCTGAAATAGTTGTTAACGTTACATCAGCAGATACAATTCAATAATTATACATTCTTTTCAACAGCTAAAAATTAAAATTTAAATATTAAAATTTTTCTATAAATTTATTTTTATGGAAAACAATCTAAGCATAGTTAAAGATAAATTCAAAGAATTACCAAATAACATTGAAGCCGAACAAGCTGTTATTGGCTCAATACTAGTGAGTAATGACATTTTTGATGAAGTTAATACGATTGTTTCTTCTATTAACTTTTATGATCCTATGCATCAAAAGATATTTGAGGCTATAGAAAGTCTTATCTACAAAGGTATGCTTGCTAATCCAATAACATTGAAAAATTATTTTGAAGATGAAAAAGATGATATCAACGTTCCAGAGTATTTGGTTAAAGTAACTAAATTTTCTACATCTGTAAGACAAGCAGTAGAATATTCAAAAATAATATATGATATGTTTGTCAGACGTGAATTAATAAAAATTTCTGAAGAAACTATCGATAGTGCTAAACTTAATGACCTTGATACTAGTGGTCAAACTATAATAGAGAACTCTGAAAGACAGTTATTTGATTTAGCTGAAAAAGGATCTTTTAGCTCTTCTCTTATAAAGTTTGATGATGCCATGAAACAAACTATAGAGATGGCTTCAGCTGCTTATAAAAATGAAGAAGGAATTGTTGGTGTTCCGACAGGTCTCAGAGATTTGGATGATAAACTAGGAGGTTTGCACCAATCTGATTTAATCATCATTGCAGGTCGTCCTTCAATGGGTAAAACCTCACTTGCAACAAATATTGCATTCAATGCTGCTCAAAAATTACAAGACAGTGGTAAGAAATCTTCTATAGCTTTTTTCTCTTTAGAAATGTCATCTGAACAACTTTCAACTCGTATTATCTCAGAACAGGCAAGAATTAGCTCTAACGATATAAGAAGAGGAAGAATTTCTGATGATCAATTTGACAAATTTCTTGAGACTTCAAAAAATATAGCTGAACTTCCGCTTTATATCGATGAAACACCAGCAATTAGTATTGCCGCTTTGAGTAATAGAGCAAGAAGAATTAAAAGACTATTTGGATTAGATATGATTGTTGTCGATTATATTCAGTTAATGAGAGGAACAACTTATAATAAAGATGGAAGAGTTCAGGAAATTTCTCAAATTACACAAGGGCTAAAAGCAATTGCAAAAGAGCTAGCTGTTCCAGTAGTTGCACTTTCTCAGCTATCAAGACAGGTTGAACAAAGAGATGATCACAAACCTCAATTAGCAGATTTAAGAGAATCAGGTTCAATCGAACAAGACGCAGACGTGGTGATGTTTGTTTACAGAGAAGGTTATTATCTTTCAAGAAAAGAGCCTAGAGAAGCAACTGTTGAGCACGCTGAATGGCAAGCTAAAATGAATGAAGTGGCGCACTTAGCTCAAATTATAATTGGGAAACAAAGACACGGTCCAATTGGTAATGTTACACTTGAGTTTGAGGAAAGATTTACCAAATTTAAAGATACTCAAACTAATTAATTTCCAATATAAAAGAGCTAATGTTAGCTCAAATGTATCAAAACTTAGTTTTAAAGAACCCAAAAGCAATATTTATATTGCTTCTTATCTCTATTTTAAGCTTTGGTTATTATTCTAAAGATTTCAGGTTAGATGCTTCATCAGAAACATTGTTAATTGATGGGGATCCAGACCTAGCATACCTGCAGGAAATTACAGAAAGATATGGTTCGAAGGAATTTTTAGTTCTCACATACACTCCTAATGAAGGGATGGTTACAGACTCTTCATTAAATAATTTACTGAGTATAAAATATAAAATTCAAAGTTTAGATTGGGTTCATAGTGTTGTTACACTTTTAGATATACCACTTTTAAATAATTCAGATGCACCACTTCAGGAAAGATTGGAAAGCTTTAAAACTTTAAAAGATGAAGATGTGGATAGAGAAAGAGGATTTAGTGAAATTTTAAATAGTCCTGTTTTTAGGAATTTTGTAATTAGTGAAGATGGTAAGACAAGTGGGATCATTGTTAACATCAAACAAAACAAAAAATTAGAAGATATTGAAAATAAATCTAGAGAAGAAATTGAAAATCACAAAGATCAAATCAAAAAACAAAATCATCAAAACATTTTAGAGATAAGACAAGTAATTCAAAGTTATGGAGATGTTGGAAAAATTTACTTAGGTGGAATTCCAATGATTGCAGATGATATGATGACTTTTATTAAAAGTGATATCATTGTGTTTGGTATTGGAGTTTTATTATTTATTATAGCAACTCTTTGGTTTGTATTTAGAAATCTAATTTGGATTATTGTTCCTATTAGCAGCTGTTTTTTCTCTGTAATTATTATGATGGGTCTACTTGGATTGCTTGGATGGAAAGTAACTGTTATTTCATCAAACTTTATTGCTTTGATGCTTATTCTTACAATGGCGATGAACATTCATATGAGCACTAGGTTTCTTCAGCTGAAAAAAAATTTTCCAACAAAAAGTAATTTTGAAATCATTTCCTTAACAACGAGTAAAATGTTTTGGCCTATATTGTATACAGTTTTAACAACAATTTTAGCTTTCTTATCTTTAATCTTTAGTGAAATTAAACCCATTATAGATTTTGGTTGGATGATGACTTTTGGCTTAATTACATCATTTATAATTACTTTTACTTTGCTCCCTACTCTTTTAAGTTTTACCTCAACTGGAAATATATCTTTAAAAAAAGAACAAGATTCTAAAATTACATCATTGCTTGGTACAATTTCTTTAAATAATAAATTTACAATTTTTTCTGCAACTGGAATTATTATTGTCTTAAGTGTAGTTGGAATTAGCAAACTCGAAGTTGAGAATAGCTTTATAAATTATTTTGATAAAAATACTGAAATTTACAAAGGAATGAAGCTAATTGATGAAGAACTTGGTGGAACTACACCTTTAGAAGTTATTTTAAAGTTCCCTAAAAAAGAAGAAAAGAAATCAGAGGAAGATGATGAGTTTGAAGATTGGGGAGACGAAGAAGATACAAATGATGAAAAATATTGGTTTACTAAAGATAAAATAGATAGAATTGCATCTGTTCATAATTATTTAGACAGTCTTCCACAAGTTGGTAAAGTTTTATCTTTTTCATCAATTATTGATGTTGCAACACAATTAAATAACAATAATCCACTTGGTACTTTAGAGATGGGAGTATTGTATTCAAAAATACCCGAAAGTATTAAAACAGAAATAATTGATCCATATTTATCAATAGAAAATAATGAAGCTCGAATTAGTCTTAGAATAATAGATTCTCAAGAAAATTTAAGAAGAAATGACTTAATTAATAAAATTAATTTTGATCTAGAAAATGAATTAGGATTAGAAAAAGATGATTATAAATTAGCAGGGGTATTAATATTATTTAATAATTTACTACAAAGTTTATTTAAGTCACAAATTTTAACACTAGGTTTGGTTATGATTGGTATTTTCTCAATGTTTATTATTTTATTTAGAAATATTAAACTTTCATTAATTGGTGTTGTTCCAAATTTTATAGCTGCATTCTTTATTTTAGGAATAATTGGTTTGTTAGGAATACCATTAGATATGATGACTATCACAATTGCTGCAATCACAATCGGAATTGCTGTTGATAATAGTATTCACTATATCTATAGGTTCAAAGAAGAATTTAATAAACTTAAAGATTACAATAAAACTTTAAAAACGTGTCACTCAACAGTTGGGGTTGCAATTTTAAATACCTCAATCACAATTGTTTTTGGTTTTTCAATTTTAGTATTGTCTAAATTTATACCAACAATTTATTTTGGAATGTTTACAGGTCTTGCAATGTTGCTTGCAATGATATCGGTGTTAACTTTGTTGCCAGCATTGATATTGGTGGTTAAACCATTTGGAAAAGATGCTTAATGGTAGATGCTCTTAAAGATTTTTTTGAAGCATCTTCTATTATTGATTTAATCTATATCGCAGTAACCATATGGTCTTTAATTAGTTGTTATAGAAAAGGGTTTGTCTTAAGCATCCTTTCAATGGCAAAATGGCTTCTTGCCTATGTTATTACTCTAATTTTATTTCCACGTATAAAACCTTATGTAAAAGATGTAATTGACAACGAATATGTTCTCGATGTTGGACTTGGAATTGCAATATTTATAGTTGTTATCTTTTTAGTATTATTAGTTAACAAAGGTATCAGTAAAGCAATAAAATATACTGGCATTGGTGGCTTGGATACTACCTTTGGATTCTTTTTTGGGTTTGTAAAAGCATATATTGTATGTGTATCTATTTTTTCTGGAGTACATATTGTTTATAACTACGATAAATGGCCAATTAATTTAGATAAATCATACGTCTTTCCATATTTGAAAAAAGGTAGTAGTTATCTTGTTGAAGAATTTCCTAATGAAAAAACATATCAAGAGTCTAAAGAAAAAATTGAAGATATTTGATCCAAAACTAAAAGAAGAATGTGGAGTATTTGGCATAAGCAATGCAAAAGATGCCTCTGCATTAACAGCTTTAGGTTTGCACGCACTACAACATAGGGGTCAGGAAGGTTGTGGAATAGTTACTTTTGATGGTGAAAAATATTATTCGGAAAAAAGATTTGGCTTAGTTGGAGATAATTTTAACAAAGAAAAAGTTTTAAAAAACCTCAAAGGTAATTATGCTATTGGACATAATCGATACAGCACTACTGGTAATAATATTTTAAGAAATATTCAGCCTTTTTTTGCAGATACTAATGCAGGCGGAATTGGGGTATCGCATAATGGAAATTTAACTAATTCAATCTCCTTAAGAAACAAACTCGTAGAAGAAGGAGCAATTTTTTACACTACCTCTGATACAGAAACCATAGTTCAGTTAATTGCTAAATCTAAAAGATCAAAAACTATTGATAAAGTTATTGATGCCATATTCCAAATCCAAGGAGGGTATGCTTTGGTAATGATGACCCAAAAATCTTTAATAGGTGTAAGAGATCCATATGGAATTAGACCATTGATGATTGGAAAATTAGGAAATAGCTATGTGCTAGCTTCTGAAACATGTGCGCTAGATATTATTGGTGCAAAATTTATTAGAGAAGTTGAGAACGGTGAAATAGTGTTAATTGAAAATGATGAATTAACTAGTATCAAGCCCTTCCCTCCAAAAAAAGTAAGACCATGTGTGTTTGAATATATTTATTTTTCAAGACCAGACAGCTTACTTGATAATAAAACAGCTTATGAACACAGAAAAAATTTAGGAAAAGAACTTGCAAAAGAAAATGATGTTAAGGCAGATATAGTGGTACCTGTACCAGACTCTGGCAATGCAGCAGCTCTCGGTTTTGCTCAACATCTAAAAATGAATTTTGAGCATGGTTTAATTAGAAATCACTATGTTGGAAGAACTTTTATTGAGCCAAGTCAGCAAATTAGAAGTTTAGGTGTAAAGTTAAAATTAAATGCAAACCAAAGCACAATTAAAGATAAAAAAATTATTCTAATTGATGACTCGCTTGTTAGAGGAACTACCTCTTATAAGATTGTTAAAATGCTATATGATGCGGGTGCAAAAGAAGTTCATGTTAGAATTGCTTGTCCTGAGATCAAATATCCAGATTTTTATGGTGTAGATACCCCAACTAAAAAAGAGTTATTAGCAGCAAATAAAACAAATGATGAAATCTGCGAATACATAGGAGCAAAATCACTTAAATTTTTATCTATTGATGGATTATATAGAGCAATTGGCTTTGACAAAAGAAATGAGGCCTATCCTCAATTAACTGACCATTATTTTACTGGTGATTATCCAGTTAAACCTGTTGATGAATTGGGAGATAACAAAATAACTCAACTTTCATTATTAAGTACAGCATCTAATAATTAAAATATGAAAACAGTAAATTTTACTGAAATGAAAAATGGTACCAAGGATGAGTACTTGTTACTTGATGAGTATGAAAAAAAATATATTGATGGCACTGCTGATCGAATATTAAAATTTATGAGTGGATTAAATTCTACTTTAGAGGGATACAAAATAACTAGACTTGAACACTCTCTTCAAACTGCAACAAGAGCTTTTAGAGATAATGCAGATGAAGAAATGGTGGTTGCAGCTTTGTTACATGATATTGGAGACGAGTTAGCTCCTGTTAATCATTCAGAATATGCAGCTTCAGTTTTAAAACCTTATGTTTCAGAAAAAACACATTGGATCATTCAAAAGCATGGTGAGTTTCAAATGTATTATTACGCGCATCATCTTGGAAAGAATCAAAATCAAAGAGATAAATATAAAGATCATAAATATTTTAACGATGCTGTAGAGTTTTGTGAAAAATGGGACCAGGCGTCTTTTGATCCAGACTATAAAAGTATGAAATTAGAGGAATTTGCGCCAATGGTGAGAAAAATATTCTCAAGAAAGCCCTATTCTTTACTTTAAATTAAATTAAAATCCACTATCTAAAGCGCATGATTAACAATAAAGAGAAAATTATTGAATATTTTAAATCTGGTATCAAAGAAGATAAAGATTTTAGAATTGGTATCGAACATGAAAAATTCTTGTTCAATACTAAAGACAATAAAAGAATTGATTACCCTAAAGTAAAAGAAATGTTTACAGCCTTAATTGAGTTTGGCTGGAACCCTGTTTTTGAAAAAGAAAACATTATTGGTCTTAATAAGGGTGGAAAAAATATTACACTAGAACCTGGTAACCAAATTGAATTATCAGGTGATAAGTTAAATCATATGCATGAGGCATGTGCAGAGTCTCAAGATTATTTATTTGAATTAAAACAAGTTACAAAAAAATTAGATATCAAAATAGTTAGTGCAGGTTTTGATCCTATTTCAAAATTTGAAGATATTCCAAACAATCCTAAGCAACGTTATGAGTTAATGACAAAAGATATGCCACTAGGTGGAGAGCTTAGTTTAGACATGATGTATCGAACGTGTGGAACACAATTAAATATTGATTACAATTCAGAAGAAGATTTTAATAAAAAATTTAAATTAGCTAATTCTATTGTTCCAATTTCAATTGCACTATTTGCAAATTCATCAATCGTTGAAAAAAAGAATAGTAATTATTTATCTTACAGATCTAAAGTGTGGCAAAGCACTTCGAGAGGAGGTTTGCCTAAATTATTTTTTGAAAATTTAGATTTTGAAAAATATGCAGAATTTGTAATAAACTTTCCAATTTTATTCATTCAACATAATGATCAATATATTTCAGGAAGAAAATATACATTTAAAGACTTTATGGATGGAAAAATTGAAGAAATAGGAAATAGACTTCCAACTGAATCTGATCTTACAACACACTTAAGTACAATCTTCACCGAAAACAGACTGAAGAAGTATATTGAACTTAGATCAATGGATACCTGTGGTTGGGATTGCCTATGTGCTGGACCGGCTTTTAATATTGGTATGTTGTATGGAAATTTAGATGAAGCATACGAATTAGTCTCTTCATGGGAAACGGACAAAATAATTAATGCCTATTTAGAGGCTCCTCAAAAAGGATTTAACACTCAATTAATGGGTAAAGACTTATTGTATTGGACTTCTGCTCTCCTAGATATTTCTAGAAAAGGATTAGTGAAAAGAGATATCATTAGTAAAAAAGGAAATAACGAAACTATCTTCTTAAATCATTTACAAAATGTAGTTGATAATAAGACTACAAATGCAGATCATATGATTAGTAAATTTTCGAAAGATGAAAATTTAGAAGAATTATATGACAAATAAAATAGTAGCTGTTCAAGGCAATCATCCCTCTACCTTAAACCCTGTAACTGATACTAGTATTTTTTTAGCTAACGAAATTCAAAATAAATATAAGATTTTTTATTACGATCCAAAAGATCTATCAATAATTAACAAAAAAGTTTTAGCTAAAGGTTTCTTCATAAAGTTTGATTTTCAAAACAAAAAATTTTACAAAATCATTAAAGAACAAACTTTAGACCTTGCAAAATGTAAGTTTATTTTAATCCGTCAAGATCCACCATTTAATTTAGAATATATTTCAACGACTTACATTTTAGATTTCATTAAAAATAAAGTTAAAATAATAAATAATCCAACATCAATAAGAAATATTTCCGAAAAATTATATTCCGCAAAATATTTAAAATATATGCCTGATACACTTTTTTCTCAGGATATAAATGAAATCAAAAATTTTATTAAAAAACACAAGAAAGTAATTATCAAACCTATTCATAGTTATAGTGGTAATGATATTCACTTATTAAATAAATTTAATTCAAAACTTATTAATAAATTTATTAAAAAACATGATCACATTATGTGTCAAAAATTTTTACCTAAGATTAATAAAGGAGATAAAAGAGTTTTTATAATTAATGGAAAAGTATGCGGTGCAATTTCTAGAGTTCCTAAAAAGGGATCTTATTTAAGTAATATGAGCAAAGGTGCTAAACCAATTAATATCAATTTAACTAAACAAGAAAATAAAATTTCAAAATTAATTGCAAAAGATTTAAAAAAAGAAAATATATATTTTGCAGGGATTGATTTTATAGATCAAAAATTGAATGGAGACATCAATGTTACTTCTCCTACAGGACTTAAAACTTTTTTTGATTTATCAGGAATAAATTTAGCAAAAACTTTTTGGAAAGAATTAAAAGCGTGAATAATTTAACTGATCAGCAAAAAGGTTCGTTAATGGCTTTTGTTGCAGTGATGTTTATCACTCCTGATAGTTTATTTATTAGACTTTCAAATGTAGATACATGGGGATTAGTTTTTTATAGAGGCATCATTCCATTTGTAACTGTATTTGTTGGAATGTTGTTTATTTACAAATCAAGTTTTTTTAAATTACTTTATGGAAATTCAATTTATGGTGCTTCGTATATAGTTGCTTTTTCAATAACTAACATTGCTTTTGTGTTATCCATTCAAAATACAAATGTTGCAAATACGCTTGTTATGATTGCGCTTGCTCCAATGTTGTCAGCTATTTTTGGTGCAATATTTTTAAAAGAAAAACCAGATCGAAATACTTTGGTTGCTATAGCAATTACGTTTTTAAGTGTTCTTTATATATTTTACGACTCTGTAAAATTAGGAAATATCTTTGGAGATATTTTAGGTTTTATTACTGCATGCGGTCTTGCAGCAGGGGCGACAATCATCAGAGCTGGAAAAAATCTAAACTTAGTTCCTTCAGCTGTGGTTGGTAAATTGGTCGTAGCATTAGTTGCTTTATTCTTTATTGATACGTTTGAGCTAAAAGACAATGATATTTATATAATTCCAGCGATGTGTATCCTTTGTGTGGCCATCCCTTTTGTGTTGGTAACACTAGCTCCAAGATACATAACAGGAGCTGAGGTAAATCTATTCTTTCTAATGGAAACAGTTTTGGGACCTATTTGGGTATGGATGGTTGTTAAAGAACAACCTTCATTGGAGACAATTCAGGGAGGAGTGGTGATCATTTTAACTATCGCTATTCACTCATTCCTAGCCATAAAAAAAACACAAACCAAAACTACTTAGCCCGCAATTTATTGATACTTAAAATTTAGAAATGCAAAAAGAAGTAAAAAAATCCTGGGCCCTATTTATAGGTATTGGAACCATGATGATAGCTCATGGATTACAAATGCAGATAATGGGTATTAGATCTGTACTTGAGGACTTTAGTGTTTTTACCACAGGGGTCTTCATGTCAGGTTATTATATCGGCTACTTTGTTGGATCTAGAACAACTCCAAATTTTGTATCTAAGGTTGGTCATATAAGAGTGTTTGCAGCTTTTGCATCCCTTGCATCACTTAGCGCATTACTTGCGGTAGTTTATGTAAATCCATTTATGTGGACAGTAAGTAGATTTATAACAGGTATCAGTTTAGTTAGTTGTTATGTTGTAACTGAAAGTTGGTTAAACGATAGAGCAACTAATAAGAATAGAGGACAATTATTGTCTACTTACATGATGGTAATTTATTTTGGTCTTGCAGTTGGAATGTTGTTACTTAACTTAAGTGAACCAAAAGCATATGAACCTTTTATTTTGGTATCTGTGCTTTTATCTTTAGCGCTTGTTCCAATTTTATTAACAAAAAGACCAGCTCCAAAATTTAAAAAAATTGAAACAATTAGTATTAAAGAACTTTATGAGATCTCTCCTCTTGGAACTTTTAGTTCTTTTTTCACTGGTGTAATTCATGCAGCATTTTTTTCATTGATCTCAGTTTATGCAACTCTTGCTAAACTCAGTCTGTTTGAAACTTCAATTTTATTATTTATTGCAACGATTGCAGGTGTATTTGGTCAAGGACCAATTGGATATTTTTCAGATCAATACGATAGAAGAAGAGTAATTATTGTAACAACATTTGGAAGTTCTGCTTTAGCATTATTATCAATTTTAACTTCTAATGATCCTATACAAAATATTTATTACATGGATGAACTTGCATTTAAAAAAATAGTTTTCTTTATTGCGGTTGGTCTCTATTCAAGTTTATGTCTTCCATTGTTCTCATTAAATCTTGCACATACTAATGACTTTGTACCAAAATCTAAATTCGTTGCTGCTGGAGGAGGACTTCAATTAATCTTTGGTGTTGGTGCAATAAGTGGTCCAATTTTATGTTCACTGTTTATGGAATGGTTTGGATTAAATGGATTTTTTGTTTTTTTAATTATAGTTCATGCTTTAATTGGTGCATTTGGTTTATACAGAATGAGAATAAGAGAAACTGTGGACAATCCTGATTCTACATTTACACCTGTTCCTGCAACCATCACACCTGCTGGATTAGAATTAGACCCAGATACTCCAGCAACATTGGAAGAAACTTCTAAAACTGATAATCCTGAAATTAAAAATTATTAAATTTTTAATGCGAGTCTAATACTGCATGTAAAAATTGTTTAGTTCTCTCGTTTTGAGGATCTCCAAATAATTTTTCTGGTGGCCCTTCCTCAAATATTTTACCTTCATTAAAAAAACAAACTCTATCAGAAATCTCACGAGCAAAACCCATTTGGTGAGTGACCATTATCATAGTCAAACTGTGCTCTTTATTAAGGGAACGGATAACGTTTAATACTTCCCCCACTACCTCAGGATCAAGCGCAGAAGTTATTTCATCTAAAAGCATAACTTTGGGTCTCATGGCAAGAGCTCTTGCTATAGCAACCCTTTGTTGTTGACCTCCTGAAAGCCTACTTGGGTGTTGGTCTTTTTTATCAGTCAAACCCACTAACTCTAGTAACTCTAAAGCTCTTTCCTCTGCTTCTTCTTTTTTAAGACCTAAAACTTCAATTGGTGCTTCTATGCAATTTTGTAAAGCTGTCATATGGGGAAACAAATTAAATTGCTGAAACACCATCCCAATTTTTGAACGTCTTTCTCTTAAATACTTTTCACTTGCCTCAACAAGGTTACCATTTTCATTCATATGTGTTAGAGGTTCTCCGTCAAGATTAATTACACCTCCGTTTATTTTTTCTAAAGTCATCAAAACTCTAAGGACTGTAGTTTTACCTGATCCTGAAGGTCCAATTATTGAAACCATCTCATTTTTTTTAATATCTAGATTTAATTTATCCAAAACTACTAGGTCACCATATTGTTTAGTTACTTGATCAAACTTTACAATTATTTCGTCAGATGCATTTTTCATAATTTATTTTTTTATTTTCCCTTGTGCTTTATTAACATCATTTTCTAATTTTCTAACCCACATTGCAGCAGGAATTGAAAGAGTTAAAAATATAAGTCCAACTAAAGTGTAAGGTTCTAGATATCTGTAATTATATCCACCTACTGCAGTTGCTGCATGGAATAATTCTGCAACTCCTATTGTTGAAAGTAATGGTGTATCTTTAAAGATACCTACTAAATAATTACCCATGCCTGGTATAGCAATAGGAAATGCCTGTGGCAGAACTATTCTTCTGTAAGTATAAATTGTTGAAAAATTAAGAGCTCTACATGCTTCCCATTGAGATTTTGGAACTCCTTCCAAAGCACCTCTGTAAACTTCAGATAAATAAGTTCCAAAATGAAGACCAATAGTAATCATTCCACAAACCCAAGCTGATAGAGTAATTCCAAATTGTGGTAATACAAAATAAACAAAAAATAACTGAATCAAAAGTGGTGTTGATCTTATAAACTCTACTATTTCTCTATTAATCCAGTTAACAATTTTAAAAGGAGTTTTTTGACCTAGTAAAAAAAATAAACCAACTATTAAAGCGATTGCATAACCTACACCAGCTGCAAGAATAGTATTTAAAGTTGCAATTGCCATTTGTGGCAATATTTCAAATGTAAAATCCCATCTCCATCCCATTTGCATAACTTAAATTCTTTCCTTTCCAACTTTTCTTGCTGCCAACACTTCTAACCATCTTAAAAATGGGACTAATGCAAATCTAGCAATAATATAATAAATCAGTAACGCTGTTCCAAAACACTGAGCAGATAACCAAGTAATTGAATTAATTTGTTTTGCTTCAAAAGTTAAATCCACAACTGTTACCAATGCAACTAATGCTGTCGCTTTTAATAATTCGACAGTTAAATTTGCTGCAGGCGGAAGAATTATTGGAAATATTTGTGGAATAATAATTCTTTTAATTCTTTTTGCTGGAGTAAAATTTAAAGCATGTGCTGCCTCCCATTGTCCCTTAGGGACTGCAAGTATTCCTGCTCTAACTATTTCTGCACCATAAGCACCAAAGTTTAAACCAAGGGCGACTACTCCTGCTGTAAATGCTTCAAGCGATATTCCAAAAAAAGGTAATACATAATAGGCCCAAAATAATTGAACCAATAAAGAAGTTCCTCTGAAAAATTCTATATATACTGTAGCAATTCCTTGTATCGCTCGATTTTTAGAAAGTCTCATCAGACCAAAAATCATAGAAATAATGACATATAGAATCATAGAACAAACAAGCACTTTTACTGTGGTTACTGTTCCTAACAAAAGTGTAACGCCGTGTTCGTTTAAAAATTCAAAATATGTCAAAGTATTTTCCTTTAGATTTTAAAAACCAGGCAACAATTAAGTTGCCTGGTTTAATTTTTTAATAGTGTAAATTATTTAGTTGAGCAAGCCCACTCTGTAGTCATGTCAGGTGGAGGTAGTTGAGCTTTATCATAGCCATACTTACCAGCTCTCTCTAACATTTTATCAGGGTTAGCCAAAACTTTAGCTAAAGCTACGTTGAAAGCATCTCTGAACTTACTATCACTTTTTCTAAAACCAATACCTACTACGTTTACAGTTTCTTTAGGCATTAATTTAGGATCAGTTACTTCAAAAGCTCCGCCAGTTTTTTCCTCATGCTCTTTTGCACCAAAGAAAGTTTGTACAGCAGCATCAGCTCTTCCAGCTTTCATTGCTGCTAAAATACCAACTTCACCTTCTACTAAAAGCATTTGGCTATCTGGAACACCAGCTTTTTTTGCAGCTTCTACAGTGTTAAAACCAGTTCCTGTTACAAGTTTAGCTCCAGTTCTTATAACATCCTCGTAATTATTAATTCCTTTAGGGTTACCTTTTGGAACTAACATTGCATCACCAAATACTCCGATTGGATCTGAAAAATCAATGTTAGCACATCTGCTTTTTAAAATGTACATACCACCAGTAATCATGTCTGATCTGTCAGCATTTATTCCTGGAATAAGACCTGACCATTCAAAAACTTTAGTTTCATGCTCAGTAATTCCCATTTCTTCTAAAACAGTTAAAGCAATCATGTTTACAAAACCTAATGCTTCACCATTATCTCCAGCATATGCCCATGGCACAGCAGTACCAAAACCTAGTCTTAATTTGTGACCATCTGCAAGCCTTTCAGTTAATGTTTTTGCATTAACAGTCGAAATACTAAACAGAAGAACAAATAAAACAGTTAACGTCTTATATATTTTTCTCATTATATCCCCTTCGTTATGTTTTGATAAAGTTAACCAGATTGGGGGGTCTGTGTACACAGTAATTGAAATAAATATTCAATCCTGAGTTGTCTGTAATTTATTTTATAAGGATTTTTTCTGATAAATTTATTTCACCATCATTTTCAGGTGTCAGATAAACACCCATGTCATAATGATCGTAAGTTTGTTTTAAAGTTTTAAGTAAATTGAAAGAATTATCATCTGTTTCAGGTTTTAAGTTTATTGCAACACATCTTGGAATATTTTTTTCAACTTTAAACAAAACATCATTTATTATTATAGTTTTACCAATCCAGTTTCTTTCTTCCCAAGCATCTATTCCATCAAAATATAGATTGCCTCTAAAAATAGATTTTTCAATTTTTTGATCAATTTTATTTCCAAAATCTTTAATACTATTAATATTTAAAAGAGAAATTGAGTTTCTAAACATAGACTTATTAGATATAGAGGTATCATAAAAAGGATACTCGTCATTTCTCATAAGTCTTATATCGTTTTTTAAAGACCCCTCTAGTTCAATTAATTTTCTTACAAGATCATCTCTTTCATTTGTTTCATTAACGTTAACAGTAATAATTTCTGTATTATTTAGCGTTAAAGTTAACTTATTGTCCTCATGTAAAAAATTGTACTTATTAAACACTGGTGTGTTTTTAAGTGTTACGATTTTATTCCATTTACCTTTTCTTGTTTCAGGATTTTTTTCGAATTCTAAAGATTGATCTAAATTAAGATTTTGTGAAAAAGCAAAAACTCTATCACCTTCTATACCAACATTTTTATTAATTTTACATTTTTCAATATTTTGAAATGAAATCGATTTTACAGGACAGTTATGTATTGAAGTAATAATAGCACTCATATAATCTTTAAAAATAATATGACTTATCTTAATTCAAATCAACAGAAACAGTACAATGAAGAAGGATATGTTGCTCCTTTAGATATTTTAACTAAAGAAGAAGCTTTAGAAGCAAGAAATGAAATTGAGTTAATTGAAAAAGAAATGCCAAATGAAATTGATAAATCTGGCAGATACAATGTCCACTTAATCTCTCCTAAACTAGATGCAATTGTTCATAATTCTAAAATTCTTGATGCAGTTGAAAGCATTATTGGAAAAAATATTTTAGTTTGTAGTACCACCTTGTTTATAAAGGATCCTAAGCAAGAAGGATTTGTAAGTTACCATCAAGATGCAAAATATATTGGGTTAGAACCTCATAATTGGGTTACTGCATGGATAGCTATTACAGATTCAAATAATGAAAATGGTTGCATGAGAATGTGGCCTAAATCTCATATTGAATTAAAAGATCATAACCAAAAGTTTAATAAAGGAAACCTACTAACACGTGGTCAAACAGTGGAAGGAGTACCAGAAAATGAAGTTAAACCCGTAGAGCTTAAAGCAGGTCAAATGTCATTACATCACCCAAGAATAGTTCATGGCTCTGGAATAAATAAAAGTAATGATAGAAGAATTGGTTTTGTAGTTCAAAGTTACATAGGAACTAATGTTAAACAAATTTTAGGAAAAAATAGTGTTCAAATTGCTAGAGGAAAAGATGAATACCATTATCACGAAGTTATTAATCGTACTAATTCATTAATGAGTGAGGAAGGCAAGTCTTTAAGAATTAGAGAAAATAAATATCTACAAGAAATCTTTTATAACGGTTCAGAAAAAAAGGGGTCCTACTAATTAAATGAAAAAACTTATTATCCTAAGTTTTTTTTTATTTTCTAAAACATTTGCCTTTGAAAACACCAAAATTGATTTTGGAAATTTTTCTTTAAATAAATATGAAATTACTATCCAAGAATTTAAAAATTATGCCAAAAAAAATAATTTAATCACTGAAGCAGAGAAAACTGGTGGTGGATATGAATGGGGTGCTGGTTGGGAAAAAAGAGCTGGTTGGACATATAAAACCCCATACGGCGAAAATCCTGATAGTGAATTAGAACCAGCGGTACATGTTAGTAGATACGAAGCTGAGGATTACTGTAAATCAATAGATGGTAGACTGCCCACTTTTGATGAATGGTCTTACGCTGCATACAAGCAGGTATTTAATTCTTCAGAGTTTGAAAAAGGCAAAGTCTATAAATACCCAAGTGGGGATGAAGCTAAAAATATGAATTCTCAAGGATTATTAAATTATGACAAACATATGGATGTAACTAAACTACCAGACGGAATTAATGGTTTAGTTGCAATGGGAGGAAATGTTTGGGAATGGATAGACGATCAAAAAAATGATAATTCATTAACAGCTGGTGCATCGTGGTGGTATGGAGGTTCTAAGACTTCTAAAAGTGGAGCACAATACAAACCATCTAATTTCTATGCAATTTATGTTGGTTTTAGATGTGCCTTCGACTAATATTTTAAAAATCCAAAAATTATTGAATGATAAAATTTTTTATTACATTATTTTTTTTAATTTTTACTATCAGCTCTAGTTTTTCAAACGAGTTAAAACTTACTAAAAATCCTGATGCTGTTTGTAACAATGGTGAGCAAGCTACATTTACAATAAAAAAAGCAAAATCAAAAAAATGGGCAATAATTTTACCTGGTGGTGGTGTCGCACGAAATGCTGATGAATACATATCACGATCTGACGGTATGAAGTCACCTGAATTAAAACCTCATTATTTTGGACAGGCCATAGAGAAAGATGTTGAGGATAAAAATTATAATATGGTGTTCATTCCTTATTGTTCTAGCGATCTTTATCAAGGTAACCATTTCAACATTGTAGATGGTAAAGAAATTCCTTTTAAAGGAAGGGTAATAGTTAATGATGTTATAGATCAACTTGATGAACAGCTTAAGAAAGCCGATGAGATTATGTTTTTAGGTTATTCGGCGGGAGCAATTGGTATTGGATTTCATGCAGAAAGAATTGGGCAGTATAATAATGTAAGAGTTTTAGTGGATAGTTTCTGGTTCGATGAAGAAACAACTAAATTTTATGAAAATTTTGAAAAAAATAATGATCGAAGCTTTATCTATAAAGGATCCATGGAAGCTTGTAATGATAGTTGGGTTAGTTGTTTCCCCTCAAGAAAAAACTTTGAAAAAAATAATATAAAAGATGTATTTTTTATTTGGAATATCGGAGACAGGTATGCGGATCCAATTAAAGATAAATTAGCTTTAAAAAAAGCAATCAAGAAAGATTTAGAATTTTATAACTCTGGGTTTAGTATTGAAGCTGACAAGAGAAAAATTTCAGGATTTGAGGATTGGGGACACGTCTTAGCTTGGGATAACAAAACTTATACTAAGAACTATTTTGATATGAGTCTTCAAGAAGCGGTAAATAATTGGATAGACAAGAAAGGAAATGCATTAGTTGTTGATTATTTACTTAGTGATGAAAAAAAAGCTGAAATTAATAAAAAACTCAAGAAATTTGATGGAAAATATAAATTTAAATTGTATCGACTTGAAAATGATAAAAAAATGAAAATTGGTAATGGTAAAATTAAAATTAATAATGGAGAGTTACTTTTTAATATCAAAAAAAGTAAACTTAAAACTGGTCCAAAAGATTTTTACGAAACAGCAAATTTAAAAATTAACTCTAACGGTCAAATTAACGGAACGATCAAACTTGATATTTTAATGGGAAAAGATCGTTCAGAAATTTACAATTTTAATGGGAAAATTAATGAAAAAATCTTTGGGATATCTCCAGAAGAAACATATTTAAAAACTTATCTAGAAATAAAAAAATAATTATGAAAAAAACATTAAATCTTGGTGTTATAGGTATCGATCATGGTCATATCTTTGACATGTTGAATGAAATGTTAAATGAAGGATGTACGTGTGATCATTTTTGGACAGAGGGTGATCCATTAACTCTAGAGGAATTCAATTCAAAATACCCAAACATTAAAAGAAAAGAAAATAAGGAAGAAATATTAAATGATCCCTCAATTGACATGATTTTAATATCTTCAGTTCCTAAAGATAGAGCTCATAATTCAATAGAAGCTTTAAAAGCTGGAAAAGATGTGATGGTCGATAAACCTGGTTGTACTACTTTAGATCAATTAAATGAACTTAAACAAACAGTTAAAGAAACTGGAAAAATTTGGTCAGTTAATTTTTCAGAAAGATTTCATGTTGCAGCTGTTGCTAAGGCTGAAGAATTAGTAAACGAGGGAAAAATTGGTCAAGTAAAACAAACAATTGGAACAGGTCCACACAGACAAGGCAACTATGAAAGACCTGATTGGTTTTATGATAGAGAAAGTTATGGTGGAATAATTACTGATATAGGCTCACATCAAATTCATCAATTTTTAGTATTTACAAATTCAAATGAAGCGAAAATTAATCATGCACTTATAGAAAATACTACCAAAAAGGAAAAGTCTGGTTTTCAAGATTTTGGAGAAGTAAATCTAACTGGAAATGGTGGACATGGTTACGTTAGATTAGATTGGTTTACTCCAGATGCACTTCCAACATGGGGAGATGGAAGATTATTAATACTTGGAGATAAAGGCTATATAGAAATAAGAAAATATACAGATTTAGCAAAATCAGAAAAAGGTAATCATTTATATTTAGCAAATAATGAAGAAGTTAAATACATCGATTGCTCCGATGTTAAGCTACCCTACTTTGGAAATTTAATTAATGATGTAATCAACAGAACTGAAACTGCTTGTTCTCAAGAATTAACATATCTTTCAATGGAACTTGCAATAAAAGCACAATTAAAAGCTGAAAAAAAATGAAAAAGTATCAAGTAGCAATTATTGGAACCAACATCGGCGCTAAGCACTATGAAGATTTTCAAAAAGTCAAAGAAAGATTTAATGTTCACACTTTATGTGGGCTTACAAGAGAAGCAATTGACAATATTTTATCAAATGACACCGAAACAAACGTGTCACTCAACTTTGATGAAGTATTAAAAATAAAAGAAATAGATATCATTGATATATGTCTTCCACCCCACTTACATTTTTCAGCTTGTAAAAAAGCTATGGAAGCTGGAAAGCATGTAATTTGTGAAAAGCCATTAGTATCAAGTCTTAAAGAAGTCGATGAATTAGAAAAGATCAGTAAAGAAACGGGTAAAATTATTTTTCCAGTTTTCCAATATCGATATGGTTTAGGATTTTCTAAATTAAAAGCATTAATAAAATCTGGTTTAGCAGGAAAACCATTGGTTGCTTCATTAGAAACTCATTGGAATAGAGGAAAAGATTATTATTCAAAACCTTGGAGAGGAACTTGGGAAGGTGAACAAGGAGGAGCTATATTAAGTCATTCAATACACATTCATGACTTAGTAAGCATGATTTTAGGTCCAGTTTCAAACGTATTTGCTAAATTATCAACGAGAGTAAATGATATTGACGTTGAAGATTGTGCAGCTTTATCAATTGAAATGAAAAATGGAACACTGGTTACTAGCTCAATTACACTTGGAGCAGCAAACGATACAAGCAGACTTAGATTTTGTTTTGAGGGATTAACAGCGGAGTCTGGAGCATCTCCGGATAAACCATACAGTCCAGCGGATGATGAATGGCATTTCTTACCAAGATCTCCGGTTACTCAAGCCCAAATAGATGAAGTGTTCGCAAAAGTAAAGGAACCTCAATCTTGGTATGCAGGTATGTTTGATGAAATTGCAAACAAATTAGATGGATCTACTAGTGATGAGGTAACTTTATCAGATGCTAGAAAATCTTTAGAATTTGTTACCGCTGTATACGATTCTTCAAGACAAAATAAAAATATTAAACTTCCTATAGATAAAGACAATCCGCTTTATCATTCATGGTTACCAAATAAATCATGATAAACTTTGAACTCTCTGAGAATTTAGTTGAAGAGTTTAATAATAATGGGTTTCTGATTTTAGATAATTTTTTAGATTTAAATTATATTGAAGATCTTAGAAATAAATTTGAGCCTTTATTTAAAGGTAATTTTGAAACAGGTATTGAGCCAGATGAGTGGAACTGGAAATTTGGTAAAGATCCTGAAGATGTTACTCGTCAAATCTGTAATGCTTGGAAAGCAGATCATTTAATAAAAAAAGTAGTTTGTCATAAAATAATTGGTGAAGTTTGCTCTCATTTAATGAAATGGCAAGGTGCAAGATTAGTTCAGGATAATGTTTTATGGAAACCACCTGGAGGAAAAACCTTAGGCTTTCATCAAGACGCTGCTTATGATGATTGGCTTATTCCACAAACCATGATGACTTGTTGGATGTCATTAGATGACACTTCAAAAGAAACTGGAACATTAGAGTATATTAAAGGCTCTCATAAATGGGGTCTTCAACCACCTAAAGGAGAATTTCACTCACCAGAAGATTATAAAAAAGAATTAAATATTTTTGCTGAAAAAAATAATAAACAAATAGAAGTTTCTTATGTAGAAGTACCCGCTGGTGGTGTTTCATTTCATCATGGATTTACCTGGCATGGATCAGGAATAAATACTTCAAATAACAATCGACGAGCAATTGTTTCTCATTGTGTTCCAAGTAATGCCAAGTTTCACCCAACAAATGAAGGTGGAACAGCTAAAACTTACAAAAAATACAAAAAAGAAAATAGTGATTTATTAGATGAAGAATATTTTCCTCTATTGTGGGAAAGTAATTCTATTTAGATCCATCAAACCTATCTTCATCCTGTTTAGTTGGATTATAAGTAGGTGATGTCTCAAATTGTTCTTCACATTTAATATCAATATAAGGTGCTTTTGATCTTGTAAAAATTTCACCTGATACTCCAAACCAAAAACTCGGTGGATCAAATGTTGCAGCAGCAATTGCTGTTAAACCTTTTAAAGCAGGTGCTGATATGGTCCAATAAACACTGGTTCCACATTTTTTACAAAAATTTGTTTCAAAAGTATTTCCACTCTCAGTTACAAATTTATATTGATTATAATTTTGTGAATGATGTTTTACATTTTCTTCTTTAAACCAAGCACCAACACCAAAAGGACTACCTGATCTTAGTTGGCAATATCTACAGTGGCAAACTCTAGCTCGTTCTGGATTACCTGTTGTTTCGTATCTGTTTTCTCCACAAGCACAGCCACCTTGATGAATCTCTTTATCTGACATAATTAAAGACTATAATATTTTAAAATAATATGAACAAAGAAAACGCAAGTAAACTCTGGAAAATTATTCAGGAAGCTGGCGATTATTTGGTGGGACAATTACCTGACCATCCAAATCACCCTAAAGGAAGAAACCCCTATGCTCATATTGCTATTTGTGTGAAAAGCAAATTCAATGCAAGTTACAAGGATATTCCTGATGAACAATTTGATGAAGTTATAAAGTATATTGAATTTTTAAAAGAGAATCCTAGTTAGCTTTAATAGTATTTAACAATTCATCAACATCACTATCTTTAGTGTTCCAAGCAGCAACTAGCCTCACAGCTTTGCCATCCAATTCTTCTTCGTTCATCTTGTAACCTTCTGAATTAAGATGTTCTATTTTTTCTCTTGGAAATTTTGCGAAGACTTCATTTGCTTCAGTTGGATAAGCAATTTCAATATCATTATGCTTACTTAGACCATCACTTAATTTTTTGCCCATTGCATTAGCGTGTTTTGCGTTTCTGAGCCAAACATCATTTGAAATGTAGGCATCTAGTTGAGCAGATACAAAACGCATTTTAGATAACAAGTGCCCTGCTCTTTTCATTAAAAAAGCAATGTCCCCTACTAATTCTTTCTTAAAAAATATAATTGCTTCAGCTGCTAAACATCCATTTTTAGTTGCTCCAAATGACAATACATCGACCCCTGATTTCCAAGTCATTTCGGCAGGAGTTACGCCTAAAGATACCAATGCATTAGCAAATCTAGCACCATCCATGTGTAAATTTAGTTTATGTTTGTGAGTTATCTCTGCAATTTTTTTGATTTCATCTAATTGATAAACTTCCCCTGTTTCACAGACTTGAGTAATGCTAACTGATGAAGGTTGGGTGTGATGCACAATTCCTTTTCCACCTATCGATTGGTGTAATTCTTCTGCAGTTATTTTTCCCATTATTCCAGTTAAAGGGATTAATTTTCCACCTCCTGTATAAAATTCAGGTGCACCACATTCATCAGTATTAATATGGGACATTTTATGACAATAAATATTTCCATACGAAGGTGTCATCGTAGATAAAGCCAAAGCATTAGCAGCTGTTCCTGAAGCAGTTGGAAAAACAATTACCTCTTTTTCAAATATTTCTGAAAACTTATCTTGTAATTCAGTTGATAAAGGATCATTTCCATAAGGAGTACTGTCTCCTTCATTTGCTTTAATAATTGCCTCTAATACCTCAGGACAAGCACCAGCAACATTATCGGAGGCGAATTTAACTCGCTCTCTTTTTGTTTTTATTTTAGCCATTGTTATTGTTTTGGAAAATAATCTTTTAAAGTACCTTCTCTATATACATCTGCTGTGCAACAATGAAGTCCTCCACCAAATGCATAGGCATCTCTTAATTCTACTGGTACCACTTCCATTCCTAATTTATCTAATTGTTCAGCTTGATAGATTTCACTTTTCTCAACACAAACTGTTTTGGGATCTAAAACTAAAACATTCATTGATAACCATGTTGAAGAATAACAAAGTGGTGGCGGTTCGTTATGTGCTGGTTGAGCACTATCAACAATTTCCCATCCATTATCTTCAAAAAGTTTTCTTTGTTCTTTTGGCAATCTTCTTTGAGGATTATTGATAATTAAACCTTCTTTTATTGGGGTAAAGGTTGCATCAATGTGAATAGGATATGGATCTCCTGGGAAATTTACTGCGTGTACTCTATGATCTTTGTAATGTCTCTTTAACCAATCAATTCCTTTTAAATTAGTTGTAAATCCATGCTGAACAACCAAATCTTTTCCAAATCTCAATACATCTGCTGCATCAAACAATGGCTCTTCTTCAGTAGTTACGAAATATTTTTTCTCAGTCCACTCTAATCTTTTTTGAACACCAATTTTATCTGATAGATAATCTTTTCTATAATCTGCGTCTGTTAGTCTTGGTTTTGGAGCAGACTCGTGTCTCATGTTAGGATCTTGATTGTAATAATCTTTAAGAAGTGGTCGGTAACATAGATATTCAAACCAACGACATCTATAACTCATTGTTGCTTCTAAAATTTCATTACCTACAGTTAACAAAACATCTCTTGGAGGCATGCAACCAAACATAGTTTCTGCTTCCCAATCTGGTGTTGATGTCTTTTGATTAAAATCAATTGGTGTTGGTCGATCAACTTTGATGCCTCTTTTTTGAAGCATGTTCGAAAAGTTATCTAACAATTCATTTGCTTTATCGACAGTGTCTTTGGTTCTTGGACCAAACTGTCCTCGCATATCACTATCTTCAGGAACTTTTGCATCTAATGCTGGTTCTGGTGCGGGTATACAAGTGCCATCCGCTCTTCCAACAATTACATGTTTTAACGGATCCCACTCGTTCCAACTATTAACAATAGTTTTATTCTCGCTCATAAAGATTAGTTTTTTATAATATTATGCTCAGGCCCGAAAGGAAATTTTGTAATATTTTCTGCTCCATCTTTACCTATTACTAAAATATCGTGTTCTCTATATCCACCCGCACCAGGATTACCTTCTGGGATCATTATCATTGGCTCCATAGAAACGACCATATTTTCCTCAAGAACAGTATCAATATCTTCTCTTAATTCTAAACCAGCTTCTCTTCCATAAAAGTGAGAAAGCATACCAAATGAATGACCATAGCCAAATGTTCGGTACTGAAGGTAACCAAGTTCAGCAAATAATTCATTTAGCTCATGACAAATGTCTGAACATTTAACACCTGGTTTGATTAATTCTAGTCCACGCTTGTGTACTTTAACATTTGCTTCCCAAGCTTTAAGTGAAGCATCATCTGCATGATCTAAAAACAAAGTTCGCTCTAGAGCAGTGTAGTAACCTGAGATCATTGGGAAAGTATTTAAAGATAAAATATCTCCTTTAACTAATTTTCTATTGGTCTTTGGATTGTGAGCTCCATCTGTATTGATACCTGATTGAAACCATACCCAAGTATCCATGTACTCTGCACCTGGATAACTTTTAACAATCTCTCTTTCCATTCTATCTCTTGCTGCAATTGCTACTTCGATCTCCGTGTTATCTTCTCTAATATTTTTAACTATTTCTTCACCACCAATGTCTGCAATTCTTGCGCCATTTCTTATAATCTCTATTTCTTCGTTTGATTTAATCATTCTAAGTTTCATTAAATCTTTTGAAACATCACTAAACACAGAAAAAGTAAAAATAGACCCTATTTTTTCTCTCATATCTAACGTGACATGATCATTTTCAATTCCAATATTTTTTGGAGGCTCATCTCTTCCAATAATTGATACAATTGCTCTTAAAAAATTATCTCTTTTCCAATCAGTATAAATAACGTTATCACAATGCGATCTACGCCATGGTTGGCTTGCATCAATATTAGCTGAAATTGTTGAAATTTTATCTTGAGTAATCACACATCCATATGGTCTTCCAAAAGAACAGTAAATAAAACCTGTGTAATACGCAACGTTATGCATGGAGGTTAAAATAATCATATCAAGACCATTTTTTTCCATCACTGATCTAAGTTTACTTACTCGATCATTATATTCTTTATCTGTAAATGGTAATTTTACTTTTTCACCATTTTTAAGTTCAAAAAAATCTGGTCGTTCCATAATAATTTAATTTAATGCTATGTAGCGTTTATTCCATCTCATAATTAAGCTGTAGTAAAATAAAGATACAAACAAAAAGAAACCTCCAATAATTGTATTTGTTGATGGTACTTCATTAATTCCTAAAATTGGTAACCAAACCCAAAATATTCCACCCACAACTTCTGTTAAAGATAACAATGTTAACTCAGCAGCCGGAATAGCTTTTGAACCAATTGAGTATAAAATTAATCCTGAACAAACTAAAAATCCATGAAGTGAAAATAAAGAACTATTATAACTCGTATCAAAGAATGCTTGTCCAGTAGATAAAATCATAATTGATGCAAACACAAAACAAAAGAAACCAGCAAAAGCAACTGTTGTAAACTTAGGAGTTTCTTTTCTCCATCTTAATGAAACTGAAAATACAGAAAAACCTATCGAAGAAGTTAGTCCAAATACAAAACCAATTAAAGATTTCTCACCAGTATTACCAATTGCCATTATCAATATACCAGCTGAAGCAATTATAATTGATATCCAAACATTAAGTGAAATTCGTTCTCTAAGAAATAAAAATGCCAAAAGAGCTGTAAAAAAAGGCATTGCAGCTAAACAAAGTAAAGTAACAGCGGCACTGGTGTTTGTTATAGAATAAATAAACGTGATCATTGCAACTCCAAGACCTGAGCCACCAACTATCCCCGATAATCCTATTTTATAGTAATTTTTGTAGAAGTTTTTTCCTTCTTCAAAATACAGATAGAGATTAAGTAGAATAAAAATAGTTAAACCTCTTCCAAATATATACTGCCAAGGAACAAGATTGGGACTATCCATATACCTTACAACCAAAGGTCCAAATGACCATAATATGCCAGCAAACAGTACAATTGGGACAGCAAGTTTTGGATTTCTTAACTCTAACATTTGTAGAAATCTAATTCTAAAAAGATTTTTCTACAACAAAAATACGTTTCTAAATCAAAGATTGATTAGAATGGTTGGGGAAAAAACAATCTAAGATATCCCCTTTTTTAAATTTTGATTTCCCTGCTGGCAACAAAGACCAAATGTTTGATTTAACAAAAGACTTTACTCTAAAAGACTCTTGCCCTTGCAAAATCTCAACTTCTATTTTTCCATTTTTAGTTGTGCTTAATTTGCTTTTTGCAAACCTTGTAAAATTCTGTTTTTTTGAAAAGCTATTTTTTAAAGTTGCCCTAATAGGCTGTTCTTCACTTAGTCCTAAAATGTTTTCCATAAAAGGAATAACGAAAAATCTAAAGCAAGCAGATGATGACATTGGATTTCCTGGAAGACCAAATATTGCTTTTTGTTTTCCTTTAATTTTAGCAAATAAAATTGGTTTTCCTGGTCGGATTGCTACACTTTTAAAATAATTGGATAATTTAAATGTCTTAACAACACTTGGAATATAGTCATATTTTCCAGCAGAAACAGCACCTGATGTTATCAATATATCAGTATCACTACTTATAAGTTTTTTAATTTGAGATTTATAAATATTTTGATGCTTATCTCTAAGTATTCCACCATTTTTAAAATTAAATAAAAAGTTTTCTTTAAGGTTTTTGATGTAATGACTATTAGAGTTTCTAACTTTCCAGTTTGGAATATTATCTTTGTCAGTAATTTCATTACCAGTTGAAAAAAATAAAATATTAATCTTTTTTTTAACTTTAATCTTATTTATCCCCAAAGTTTTAAAAGCTAAAATATGATTTGGTTGAATAATTGTATTTTTTTTGACAACCATCTCACCCTTTTTAAAGTCTGAACCTGCAAATCTTACATGATTAAACTTTTTAATTTTTTGATTAATTAAAATATATTTTTTATTATTTTTGTTTGGATAAAAAATAATTTGTTCTATTGGGATAATTGTATCAAAACATTTTGGAATTATTCCACCTGTCATTATTTCAACGGCATCATATTTTTTAATTTTTTTATTTAGTGATTTTGTTCCTGCTGCAATAGATCCAATTATTTTAAATTGTTTTGGCGAATTTTTCTTAATTCCATTAGTATCTTTTGATTTAATTGCAAATCCATCAAATGCAGCGTTATCTCCTGCTGGATAATTGATCTTTGAATAAATATTATCTGAAATCACTCTGTTAAGAGAGTTTTCACTTAATATAATTTCATCTTTAATTTTAATTTTTGCTTTTTTTAAAATTTTTCTAGATTGATCGTAACTAATCATTTTTTTAATAATTCTTTAGCTTGTTCTAAATCTTTTTTTGTATTGATATTAAAGAAAGGATCTTGATTTGGAAACTCCATATTAATTGTTTTAACTCCAATACTATTAGCCCACAATTCAACTTTCCGAGCTCCTTTTTCTAGATCATTTTCTAATTGATCTAATAAACTCATCGACCATAAACCAAAGATGTTATGTCTAGTATTGTTTGATTTTATAAAGAATAAACTACTTTCATTTTCATCAATTTGATTAATGAATTGCTCTAAAATTTCTTTTTTAAAAAAGGGAGTATCTACTGGAAAAGTTGCTATCCATTGATAATTTTTATTATGATCTTTTACCCATTTCATTGCTGACAGAACTCCACCTAAAGGGCCAAGATCTTTTTTAATATCTCCAATAAGTGAAATTTTATCTGAATTAGTAAATTTAATTGAATTATTTGATACTATTAATACTTCCTTAAATTCATCAATTATTTCTGCCAAGATATAATCAATTAATATTTTATCAGCTAACAATATCTGAGATTTATCTTCACCAAACCTTTGTGACTTACCGCCTGCTAGCACTGTTCCTAAAATATTGTTATGTTCCATGAATAAAATATAAAACATTCAAAGTTGAATTAAAGAAATTAAATGGATTTAAGAATTTTAGAAATCGCGTCTCACACAGAAAATAATAAAGTTTTAGAAAACTTTACTCACAAATCAAAAAATAAAAATCCAATTTGTGGAGACGAGATGGAAATAAGCTTAATTGTCAAAGATGACGTTGTAAAAGATATGGGTTATCAGTGTAAATCTTGTATTTATTGCCAAGCATCTGTCAGCTTATTATCTAGAAAAATTAAGGATAAAAACTTAAAGGAAATAAAAGATTTTGTTACAGCTGGTGAAAAATTGTTTGAAGATGTTAAAGTAAGTCTAGAAAAACACTGGAAAGATTTTAAAGAAATTTTAGATAAAAAAAATCTTTCAAGGAAAGAATGTTTGCTTTTACCTTTAAGAACAATTGTTAAAGCATTAAAAATATAAATGATAAAAATCACAAAACCATTATTGCAAAAAGCATTGATTGCAGGTTTTTTTTCAACAATCACTATAGGGGTACTTACAGTATTAACTTACAAAAGTACTCTTGGATATTTTATTGCAGCATCATTTGGCTCATCCATGGTTTTATTGTTTGGATTTCATGAAAGTCCTTTTGCTCAACCAAAAAATGTTTTCTTTGGACATTTGTTAACTGCATTAGTGGGTGTTTTATTTGTTAATTTTATACCACTTCCAATTTATATGAGTATTGCATTTGCAGTAGGTGTTGGAGTGTTCTTAATGATTTTATTAAATGTTGTTCATCCTCCCGCAGGAGGAAATCCAATAATTGTTATTATTGGAAGTGCTTCTTATGATTATTTAATCAATCCAATTATATTTGGATGTATCATAATTTTGTTACTCGCAATCATAATCAATAAATATTTATTGCAAAAAAACTATCCTTTAAAATAATTATGAATTCAAAATATAAAGTTTTAAAGTATTCATCTAATAATTTTAAAGATGTTGAAGATTTAGTTTCTATTGAAGAACCATTAGAGATTTCTTTAAAGTACAAAGAAAAAGATAATTGGGTTGAGCAAACTTTATCTATTACGATGAGAACTCCTGGTGATGATGAAGATCTTGTAAGAGGATTTTTATTTAATGAACAAATTGTAAAAAGTTTAAATGATATTGATGGTATTGAAAGTTATGGAGAAAACGTTGGTCAATATAAAATTCAAAATAAAATACTAGCAACACTCAATAATTCAGAAAATGTTAATATATCAAAAATTAAAAGAGATTTTTTAACCAACTCATCTTGTGGTGTTTGTGGGAAATCTTCATTGGATGCACTTGAGATAATTAAAACTACAAAGACAAATGCCTCTGAACCTAAAATTTCAAAAGATGTAATTATACAATCTCCAGATATTTTAAGAAAAGGGCAGTCTGAATTCAGCAAAACCGGTGGTATCCATGCAAGTGGTCTATTTAATAGTGATGGAAAATTGATAGCTCTAAGAGAAGATGTTGGAAGACACAACGCTTTAGACAAACTTATCGGCTGTGCTTTGGAGAAAAACCAATTTGATCCAAAAGACCAATTTATTACGTGTTCTGGGAGACTTAATTTTGAGCTAGTTCAGAAGGTTTTAATGACAGATATTGGTATTATGATCGGGGTTGGTGCGCCAACAAGTCTTGCTATCGATTTAGCTAATAAGTTTGACATTACCCTCATAGGTTTCGTAAAGAGGGACAGTTTTAATATTTACACAAATAACAAAAAAGTTAAGGTGGAATAATAATAAAAGGGAAATTGTGTCAAAAAATATAAGTAATTTATCTGGAAGAATAGGCTTAAAAGACAACCTATTTAAGCAAATTTCAGAGAACACATTAAGTGAAAGCCCTCAAGATATTAAAGAAATTGCAAAAAAACATAACCTTGGAGTTTCAACACTTCACGGTGCTGAATCTTTTTATGAATTTTTAAGACCTTCACATAGAGAAAAAAAAGCTTTCGTATGTAACGGAAGTGCATGCATGTGTGCTGGTACTCAAGACAAACTAAAAGATAAATTAAAAGAAAAATTAGGTGATGACAAAGTTGGAGAGATGTTTTGTCTAGGTCATTGTTATGAAAATCATGCATTTCACTATGATGGTGAAAATTATGCTGGAAAAGATATTGAAAAAATAGATCAAATTTTAAAAGGTGAAGAAATTAAACAAGAAAAGTTTTTCTCTAAGAGTTATGCAACAACTAGTTTTTTAATGGATGATAAATTATCATCAACAGATCAATTTAAAGAACAGTTAAGTAAATTTTTAAAAACAGATAAAAAAGAAATAGTAAAATCATTATTAGACTCAAACCTTACAGGAAGAGGTGGTGCAGGTTTTCCAACAGGAATGAAATGGGATTTCTGTAGTAAAGCAAAAGGTGATAAGAAATATGTTATCTGCAATGCTGATGAAGGTGACTCAGGAGCTTTTTCAGACAGATACCTGTTAGAAGATCAACCATTAAAAGTTATTTTTGGAATGGTGCTTTGTGGATTTGTAATTGGAAGTGATGAAGGAGTTTTATACATCAGAGGCGAGTATCCAAAATCGATTGAGGCGATCAATGGATGTATTAATGAACTTAAAAAATTAAATCTATTAGGTGAAAATATTTTAGGAACAGATTTTTCTTTTGATCTTGGGATTTGTATTGGTCAAGGTGCATATATTTGTGGAGAAGAAACAGCTTTGATAGCTTCTATTGAAGGAAGAAGAGCTGAAGTAGATGTAAGACCTCCCTTCCCTGTAACAGAAGGATTGTATAAAAAACCAACGGTGGTTAACAATGTCGAAACTTTAGCAGCTGCAACTGGAATTTTATTAAATGGATCAGAAAAATTTTCTTCAGTTGGAAATAAAAAGTCAGCTGGAACAAAATTAGTTTGCTTAGATAGTTTCTTTAATAATCCAGGTGTTTATGAAATTGATATGGGAACACCAATGAAAAAAATATTTAATGAAATTGGTGGCGGATACAAAGAACCCGTTAAAGCTTTTCAAATAGGAGGCCCTTTAGGTGGGGTTGTCCCTTTAGGTGAAATAGAAAATTTAAATTTAGATTTTCAAGAGTTTACCGCAAAAGGATTTATGTTAGGTCACGCGAGTGTAGTTAGTATCCCAAAAGATTTTCCAATGGCAGAATACATTCATCATTTATTTGAATTTTCTGCAGAAGAATCTTGTGGAAAATGTTTTCCTGGAAGACTTGGATCTTACAGAGGAAAAGAAATGTTTGATCAAGCTAAGAAGAAAACAGCTAAAATTCCTTTAAAATTACTAGAGGAATTGTTGGTTACTATGCAAAAAGGCTGCTTATGTGCTCTATGTGGAGCGATCCCAACTCCTATTCAAAACATCCTAAAATACTTTGGCGATGAAATGAAAAATGATATGGTGAAAGATAATTAATGAGCTCAGAGAAAAGAAAAATTGCTTATATTGATGGAAAACCTTACGAAATAGGTCCTAATCATACATCTATTTTAAAATTCGTTAAAAGCTATGTTGGTGAAAAAAAGGTACCAACTTTATGTGATGACCCTAACTTAGCACCATATGGAGCTTGCAGAGTTTGTTCAGTTGAAGTTGCTTTAGAAAAAGACGGACCAACTAGAGTAGTTGCATCTTGTCATACACCAGTTGCAGAAAACCAGCACATATTTACTTCAAACGAAGCATTAACAAGTCTTAGAAAAAATATTGTTGAATTAGTTTTAACTGATCACCCTATGGAATGTGATACTTGTGAAGTAAACAATAACTGTGAACTTCAAACAGTTGCAAATGATTTAGGTGTTTCTGATCATAGATACAATAGTCCTAAGCAACATAAAGGAATTCCAAGAGATACTTCTCATGACTACATGAGAATGAATTTAGATAACTGTATTAACTGTGGAAGATGTGTCAGAGCATGTGATGAAATTCAAGGATCATTTGTTTTAACAATGAGTGGTAGAGGATTTGAGTCTAGAATTACAACAGACAACGATATGATGTTTGGAGATAGTTCTTGTGTGTCATGTGGAGCTTGTGCCCATACATGTCCAACGGATGCAATTTCAGATGTATTCCAATCTAAATCTGCAGCTGTAGATAAAAAAGTTAGAACTACTTGTTCGTACTGTGGTGTTGGTTGTAACTTAGAAGCATCAATTAAAGATGATAAGGTAGTTGCAATAGACACTCCTAAACAAACAGAAGTAAACGCTGGTCACACTTGTATTAAAGGAAGATACGCATTCAGTTTTTATGAACACCCTGACAGATTAAAAACTCCATTGATTAAAAGAAATGGAAAGTTTGAAGAAGCTAGTTGGGATGAAGCGTATGACTTTATTAAAAAAGAAATGAATAGAATTACAAAAGAAAACGGACCAGATGCTTTTGCTGGAATTTCTTCTGCAAGATGTACAAACGAAGAAAACTATGTTTTCCAAAAAATGATTAGAGCAGCCGTTGGAACTAACAGTGTAGATTGTTGTGCAAGAATTTGTCATTCGCCTACAGCTTGGGGTATGCAACAAACATTTGGAACAGGTGCTGCAACTAACTCAACAGAAGATATTTATCATGCAGATTTATTTTTAGTGATTGGTGCAAACCCAACTAATGCTCACCCAGTAACAGGAGCAAAAATTAAACAGCAAGTGATGAAAGGTAAAAAATTAATTGTCCTTGATCCAGTAACAACTGAATTAGCTAAACTTGCAGATTATCATATCAAACTTAGACCTGGAACTAACGTTGCAGTTCTAAATATGATGTTACACTTTATTATTAAATCTAAACTTTATAATGCTGACTTTGTAAGAGATAGAACAGAAGGTTTTGATAATTTCTTAAAAGAAATTGAAAGACAGGATGTTGATCAATTAGCAAAAGTTGCTGGTGTTGATAAACAACTAGTTAAAGAAGCTGCAATTGCTTATGCAACAGCTAGAAATTCAATGGAGTTCCACGGATTAGGAGTTACTGAACACGAACAAGGTTCTAAAACAGTGATGTTAATTGCTGATTTAGCAATGATTACAGGAAATATTGGAAGAAAAGGTGTTGGTGTAAATCCACTTAGAGGCCAAAATAATGTACAAGGTGCTGCGGATATGGGATGTCAGCCTCACCAAGGTGCAGGTTATTTTGAAGTAGCGGATGAAAACAATCAAAAATTTTATACTGAAAAATATGGTGTAACTCACCCTACTAAACCAGGTTTAAAAATCCCTCAAATGTTTGAGGCTGCAATCAGTAAAGAACTAAAAGGTTTATGGATTATTGGTGAAGATATAGTTCAAACAGATCCAAATAGTGCACATGTTATTGAAGCAATGAACTCATTAGAGCTATTAGTGGTTCAAGAAATATTTATGAGTGAAACTGCAAAACTTGCAACTGTCGTTTTACCAGGAACTACTTTCCTAGAAAAAGATGGAACTTTTACAAATACTGAAAGAAGAATTCAAAGAGTTAACAGAGCAGTTCCTCCATTACCAGGTACAAAACCAGATGGACTAATTGTAACTGAGATGATGCAAAAATTAGGTTTTGATCAACCATCTTATGATGCAGATCAAGTATTAGCAGAGATTGCTGATGTGGTACCATTCTTTAAAGGTGTTACTAGAGAGAGACTTGGTAAATTAGGATTACAATGGCCTGTAAAAGAAGATGGAACAGATACACAAATTCTACACACAGAAACATTTAAACTTGGAAAAGGAAGATTGAAAAACTTTGATTGGAAAGAATCTAGTGAGATAGAAGCTAATCAAAAAGATTATCCATTAATTTTAACTACAAGTAGAGTTTTACAACACTACAATGCAGCAACAATGACAAGAAGAACAAAAAATATAAACATTGTTGATGAGGATGTATTACTAATTCATCCAAAAGATGCAGCTCATAGAGATTTAAATACAGGTGATATTGGAAGATTATATTCTGGAAGAGGAGAAGTTGCTTTAAAAGTTGAAGTAACAGACAAAGTTAAAGAAGGAATTGTATTTACAACATTCCACTTCCCAGAACATATGGTCAATATGGTTACTGGTCATGGAAAAGATGAAGAAACAATGTGTGCTGAATACAAAGTTTCATCTGTTGAAGTTCAAAAAATTTCTAATCAATTTAAAACAGAAGTTAAGCCAAAAGAACATCAAGCTGAAGTTAGTTAATTAAAATGACCATCGGTTGGCATTTTGATAATTCATATTCAAAACTATCAAAAACATTTAAAGAAGACATCAAACCTACTCCAGTTCACGAGCCTGAGCTTGTTATTTTAAATGAAGAACTTGCTAAAAATTTAAATTTAAACTTTTCAGGAATAGATAAAAAAAAATTAGCTGAAATATTTTCAGGAAATAGTTTGCCTGATGAAACTAATACAATTGCACAAGCATATGCTGGTCATCAGTTTGGTCATTTCACAATGCTTGGAGATGGAAGAGCAATTCTACTAGGAGAGCATATAGATAATAAAAATCAACGTTTCGATATACAATTTAAAGGTTCAGGGAGAACTTCTTTTTCTAGGGGTGGTGATGGAAGAGCAGCTTTAGGTCCAATGCTGAGAGAATATATAATTAGTGAAGCAATTAACGCTTTAAATATTCCAACAACAAGAAGTCTTGCAGTTGTTAAAACTGGGGAAAAAGTTGTTAGAGAAAATTTGTTGAATGGAGCAATTTTAACAAGAGTCGCGTCCAGCCATATTAGAGTTGGCACTTTTCAATATATCGCAGCCACTCAAAATCTAGAAGATCTTAATACATTGGTTGATTACACAATTGATAGACACTATCCAGAAGTTAAGTCCTCTAAAAACAAAGCTTTAGATTTATTAAGTCTTGTAATGGAAAAACAATGTCAGTTAGTCATTAATTGGATGAGGGTTGGATTTATTCATGGAGTAATGAACACCGATAACATGGCTATTTCTGGTGAAACAATTGATTATGGTCCATGTGCATTCATGGATCAGTATGATCCAAAAACTGTTTTTAGCTCTATAGATAAATTTGGAAGATATGCTTTTTCAAATCAACCACCAATTACAAAATGGAATTTAGCAAGATTTGCAGAATGTCTGATACCACTTATTGATAAAGATGAAGATACAGCAATTAAAATTGCAACAGAGTTAATTGATAATTTTCAAAATATTTATGAAGAAAAATGGTTAAATATGATGAGAGATAAACTTGGTTTATTTGGTGAAGATAAAAATGATCTAACATTAATTAATAAACTTTTAGATTGGATGAAAAATAATAATGCAGATTATACAAATACCTTCTGTCATTTAATGGGTGTTGAGGTTGATAATGAAGTTTATAAAAATGATGATTTTAAAAATTGGACTAATGAATGGGAGAAAAGATTAAAACTAAATAATTCATCTGACAAATACTTAGAACTGATGAAAAAAACTAATCCTATAGTTATACCAAGAAATCAAAAAGTAGAGGATGCTCTAGCTGATGCAGGCAAAGGAAATCTTGAAACAATGAATAAACTTTTAAAAGTTTTAAGTAATCCTTATTCTGATCAAGAAAATATTATTGAATTTCAAAAACCTACACCAATAGGTAATGAAAAATATCAAACTTTTTGTGGAACTTAATTATAAAACGTAAGGTTCTCTTCTTGCAGTTTTGCCCAATACTCTTTCAACAGCAAAATCACTTATATCAATTGTTTGGTATGAACCAGTTGTGATCAATTCAGTTAACGCTCTTCCAATACCTGGAGCTTGCATTAATCCTCTTCCAGTAAAACCAGTGGCCATATAAACATTATCGTATTTAGGATGTTTTCCAACAACAGCATTATTATCTAATCTGTTACAATCATAATAACCTGCCCATCCTCCAGTTAATTTTAATTCTTCAAAAGCTGGTATTCTTTTTGCTAGTGCTGGCCAAACTAATTCTTCAAAATCATTCCATGCTGGCTCTAAATCATCTGCACCAAATACTGACAATGGTGATCCCGCTAAATATTCTCCACCCTCTGGTCTCCAATAAACACCCGTAGTTAAATCACCAGTTAAAGGCATTTCTTTTATGTATGTTGGGCATTTTACTCTGAACACTGTGTGTTTTTGAGGCTCAACAGGAATGTCCTCTAATAATTCTTTAGTCCAACAACCAGCTGCGGAAACAATTGTTTTTGCATTTATCTCTGAAAGACTTTTAACCTCTCCTTTAATAAATTCTGCCCCAAGTTCTATTGCCTTACTTTTCAGTGCACTATGAAACATAAAAGGATCAATCCAACCCTCACTTTGATTGTCTGTGTAAGTAGCGGTCTCAACACCTTCATCATTTATATATGGAAATAATTTTGATAACTCTGATCCTTTAATATTTTTTGTACCTGCATCACATTCTTTATGATTTTCTAAAGCTTTATATTGTTCTTCAGCATGTTCAGGACCAAACATTAAAAGGTAACCATTGGTTACCATACTTGCTGTTGGATTAGGATTTTTTTCAGTTTTTAACAATTCTGGTATTTGAAAAATAAATTCTCTTGCAAATTTACCAAGTAAGATATTTTCTTTTTGAAAAAATTGTCTTCTAAAACCTCCTAAAGACAAAGGAAATGAAGCTGTTTTGTAAGTTGGATCTCTTTCAATAACTTTTACTTTTCTCCCTTCTTTTGAGAGAAAATAAGCTGTTGCTGCTCCAATTATTCCACCACCAACTACAACAACATCATCCATAATTAATTCAATATTATCAAACTTGTATTCAAAATTAGAGCAAAGCAACACCAAAGTAAATATGGAATCATTAAATACGAGCTTATCATTGTGACGCGTCTAAATCTTATGATTAGATTGATAATAAATGCAATTAACACAACTAATACTATTAAAGCTAAAACCATGTTGTGAAATACAAAGAAAACTATACTCCAAGTTGCATTGAAAACTAAATGAATAAAATAAATATAAACTGTATTCATCTCTTTATTTTTGGAGTGCCAATACATCCAAATAGAAATAGTCATCAATAAATATAAAATTGTCCATACCGGACCAAACACCCAGTCTGGTGGATTAAAAACAGGTTTATTTAACAAAGAATACCAAGGCTCCTTGAAAGTAACTGTAGCTAATCCTCCAATTAATGAAGCTGAAAATGTAATGATAAGAAATAATATAAATGTTACAATTTTATTTTTTAACATAATGTTTATACATAACAAAAAATGAGCAAAAAAACTATTTGGATAACTGGTGGTAGTACAGGGATTGGTAAAGCTTTAGCAATTAAATTTGCAAACAAAGGTTGGAATGTTGCTGTATCCGCAAGAAGAGTTGAACTTTTAGATGAACTTTCAAAAAATTATGAAAATATTTCATCATTTCCCTTAGATGTTACTGATAAAACAAAATGTACAGAAGTTTTCAACCAGATTAAAAATAAGTTTGAAAATATTGATATATGTTTTTTTTCAACTGGTACATGGAATCCAAAAAAAGAAAAAGAAATCGATGTTGAGCAAATGGAAGATGTTTTTAAAGTAAATTTTTTTGGAACAGTGAACTCCATTAAAGCAGTGGAACAATATTATAGAGAAAGAAAAAGTGGTATAATCACTATAGTTTCATCTATTGCTGGTTATAGAGGATTGCCTAATTCAACTGGTTATGGACCATCAAAATCTGCACTAAATAATTTAGCAGAAAGTTTATATTTTGATTTTAAAAGGTACAATGTTCGAGTTTGTTTAGTTTCTCCTGGTTTTATTAAAACACCTATGACTGATAAAAACGATTTTAAAATGCCATTTTTGAAAACACCTGAATTTGCTGCTGATCAAATCTATGATGGCTTAATTAATAAGAATGTTTTTGAAATACATTTTCCAAAAGCGCTTACTTTAACTTTAAAGTTCTTTAGTTTTCTTCCAAGTAAACTTTATTTTAAATTAGTAGGAAAGATGACTAAGCATCAAAAGAAATAATTAATCTTTAACGAATACAACCGTTAGCTCTGCTACTTTAAATCCAAACTTAGTCATTGTAGCTCTGTTGATTGCAACTCTTTCATCTTGTTTAAAGATCCAATCATCAAAAGTAATTTTTAATTCTTTTCCTTTAACTGGAACTAACAAAACATACTCAAATTTAAATGCAGGACCGTAAGAATATCCTATTGCTTTTCCAACAACGTCCCCTGCTGTACCTTCATAATTATGTTCATCTATTTTAGTAATTGTCCACTCTCGGTCTTGAACCTCACCATCGTCCCAATTAAATTTTTCTTTTAAAATTAGTTGTTTGCCATCCCATGTTCCGTCTAAATCGGCTGAGAATTGTCTTGTAACTTTTCCTGATCGATTTTGCAAAACACCCCAAGCTTTAACGTTTCCTGTAAGGTATTCTTCAATAATTAACCTAGGTTCTTTATTTTTAAAATCTTCTGGTTTCATGACACTATTATTTGAGCAACTTGTAATTAAGAAAGCCAGAATTATCAACGAAATTGATTTAATTGTTTTCATATTATTGGTGTTATTTATTCTGCATTGAAAATTGAATCAAATCAATATTTTTAGATTTAAATCCAGCTTCACAATAAGATAGGTAAAATTCCCACATTCTTTTAAATGTGAGATCAAATCCTTGATTTTTAATTTGATCCCATTTTCTCAAAAACTCTTCCCTCCAAATAGCTAACGTTTCTGCATAGTGATCTGCATATGAAATGTAAGAATTAATTGTTAAGCCATTATCTGAAACATATCTATTAATACTATTTTTGTTAGGAAGAAATCCTCCTGGGAAAATGTATTTTTGAATAAAATCCTGTTTATTTTTGTATCTATCAAACAAACTATCATCAATGGTTATTGCTTGAATTGCAGCCTTCCCACCATTCGATAAATTATCTTTTATTGTTTTAAAATAACTCTCTAAATAATTTTGCCCAACTGCTTCGATCATTTCAATTGAAGCGATGGAATTATATTTTCCTTGAAGATCTCGGTAATCTTTAATTTCAATATTTACTTTTTCATTTAGACCACACTTATGAATTCTTTCTTTTGCGTATTCGAATTGTTTTTTTGAAATAGTAATACAGTCTAGTTTCACATCGTATTTCTTTCCTAAATATTCTGCAAAGCCACCCCAACCACAACCAATTTCTAAAACTTTGTCACCAGAACTAGGTTTGATTAGATCAATTAATTTTTGGTATTTATTATTTTGCGCTACACTTAAATTTTTTGAACTATCATCAAAGATTGCACTTGAATAAGTTAAAGTATCATCTAGCCACAATGAAAAGAAATCATTTCCAAGATCATAATGTTTTGCAATATTTTCCTTACTTCGACTTTTTGTGTTTTTGATTATTTTATTTTTTATGAAATTGATTACAGGCAGATCAAGCAAACCTGAGAATTTATATATCACTTGAATATTTCTAGCTGTTAACTCAATTAGATCTGAAAGATTATCAGTTTCAAATTCACCTCTCATATAACTTTCAGCAAAACCAATGCTTCCACCTCTAATTAAATTATAATTAAAATTTGGATTTTTTATCTTAATATTTGCCTTTAAAGATTGATCAGGGTTACCAAACTTTAATATCTCACCTTCATAGGTAGTTATTTCAAGGTATCCATTTTTAATTTTACATAAAAATTTAAAAACCAATTTATCTGCAGCTCTATTTAATAACATTAATTTTCAACCGTTAAATTGTTTCTTATTTTTATTTTTTTTTTAATAATCTTAATTCCTTTCATCCATAATTTAAAGGCCTCAAAATGGATTGCTGATATTATTTTAATGGTCATTAGAGGATGTTTTAAATATGATTTTAATAATTGACTGCTATTTAAGTTTGTTCTTTTTCCATCTTGAGATGCAAATAAAATTTTTCCTTCTTTATCGTATTGATCAATGATTACAGAAAGTTTTTCATCAGGATTAAGAATTCTAAAGAAATACTTACAATTCATTTCTATAAAAGGTGAAACATGAAATTTTTTAGAACAATTATTCTGAATTAATTTATTTTCACTATCTACTCTAAAAACATAAGTATGTTGCTCACCAAATGTATTTTTCACCTCATATAATATAGATATTAATTTATCATTTTGGTTATAAACAAAAAAGATACTTAGAGGATTAAACACATATCCAAAAATCCTTGGATAACAGAGAAGCTTAATTTTAATATCTACAGTCTCTATTTTATTTTGTTCTAAATTTTTCTTTACCCACTCTTCAAGAGAAGATCCGTCACGTTCACCATGATCCTTTTCATGAAAACTAATTAAATTGAACTTATTCAATGAGAAGAAGCTTATTTCTTGATCTATTTTTCTTAACTCAGATAAATCAATTAAAAGTGAGAAAACACTATACTTAAAATAGTGCTCTTTAGGTTTGAAACGTTTATGGATTACTTTTCCGTTATATATGCATGAGTTAGTCATTTAGGTATTTTAGCATTTCAATCGATGATTTTATTCCATCTTCATGAAAACCGTAACCAAAATAACTCCCACAAAAAAGTAAATCTTTTTTATTTTGTAAACTAGATAGCTCTGATTGAGCATCTAATGCTTGTTGATCATAATAAGGATGAGTAAATTTAACTATTTTAAGTATTTTACTCTCATCAATTTCAAAATAAGGATTAAGAGTTAAAAAAATATCCTGATCGCATTTAAGGTTTTGTAAAAGGTTTAACCAATAAGTAATAGAATTTTTTTCTAAATCTTTGTCATTGATTGATGAATTCCATGAGGACCATGCCTTTTTATTTTTTGGCATCACTCTTTTGTCTGTATGAATATATGCAATATTTTCCTTGTAACTAAAATTAGATAAAATTTTTGTCTCTTCATTACTAGGATTATCAATCAACTTTAAAGCTTCATCAGCGTGAGCTGCTATTACTACTTTATCGTAATCAAAAAATTCACTTTCACCGCCATAATATAAATCTAACCCTTTTGATTTTCTTATAATTTTTTTAATTTTATAATTTTTATAGTATTCACCACTTATCTTTGAAATTATTTTATTCACATAAGTTCTACTTCTATTAGTTACGGTATACCACTGAGGTCTATTTTTTAATTTAAAGAGCCCATGATTTTGAAAAAATTTTAAAAAGAATGTTATTGGCATCTTGCTAGCTTCATAAGGTGGCATAGACCAGATTGCAGATACCATTGGTATGATATGGTAATCAATAAACATTTTTGATAGTTTGTTATTTTCTAAATATTCACCTAAAGTTAGTTTTTGATCTCTAACATTTATTTTATCACTATTTTTATAAAATTTAATGATATCAAAAAACATTTTTAAAAAATTAGGTTTAAACAAATTAGATCTATTGGAAAAAATTCCATTTAAACCTTTTCCACAATATTCAAAGTTTGTATTTTCTACTGATACAGAAAATGACATGTCACTTTTTTCAATCTGAACATCATTTTCTTTAAAGAAATTAATTAAATTTGGATAGGTTTGAAAATTAAATACAATAAAACCAATATCTACAGATACTTTCTTTTCATCAAAAATTAAATCTATTGTATGAGAATGACCACCAAAATGATCTTCTTTCTCAAAAAGATCTACATGATGTTTTTTTGATAAATAATATGCAGCACTTAAGCCTGATATACCAGAACCAACTACGGCAATTTTCATTAATGATTATGCCGCGTCTTCTTTAAACTCATCCATACTTGGACAAGTACAAAAGATATTCTTATCTCCATAAACATTGTCCACTCTTGCAACTGGTGGCCAAAATTTATTTGTTTTCAAGAACTTAGCAGGATAAGCAGCTTGCTCTCTTGTGTATTTATGATCCCATTCGTCTGATGCAAGTTCTATATCTGTATGAGGAGCGTTCTTAATAGGATTGTCTACTTTATCAAACTCACCAGCATTGATCTTATCTATTTCAGATTTGATGTTAATTAATGTATCACAAAATCTATCAAGCTCAGATAAGCTCTCGCTCTCTGTTGGCTCTATCATCATAGTTCCTGCAACTGGCCAAGACATTGTAGGTGCATGGAAACCATAATCGATCAATCTTTTAGCAATATCTTCCTCAGTAATACCTGTCTCACTCTTAATTGATCTAATATCAATAATACATTCATGAGCAACATTTCCATTTGAGCCTTTGTACAAAATTGGAAAATGATCTTTAAGTCTATGGGCTATATAATTTGCGTTTAATATCGCAACTTGAGTAGCTAGTTTTAAACCTTCAGAACCCATCATTTTAATATACATCCAAGAAATTGATAAAATACTTGAGCTTCCCCAAGGTGCAGCTGAAACTGCTCCTATTCCTGTAGCGGGTCCACAATCTTTAACAACTGGATGATTAGGTAAATAAACTTGCAAATGTCTTTTACATGCAATTGGTCCCATTCCTGGTCCTCCACCACCATGTGGAATACAGAATGTTTTGTGTAAGTTTATATGACAAACATCTGGACCAAAATTTCCAGGTCTTGCTATTCCAACAAGTGCATTTAAATTTGCACCATCCATATAAACTTGACCACCATGTTTATGTATCAGTTCGCAAATGTCTGTAATTTTTTCTTCAAATACACCGTGGGTAGACGGATATGTAACCATTAATGCTCCAAGATTTTCAGAATGTGCTTCTGCTTTTTTCTTCAAATCTTCAAAATCAACATTTCCTTCTTTGTCACAATCAACAACTACAACTTTCATTCCAACCATTTGTGCACTAGCAGGATTTGTTCCATGTGCTGAGCTTGGAATTAAACATATATTTCTATTTTCTTCGCCTCTATCTAAATGATATTTTCTAATTACCATTAAGCCTGCATATTCTCCTTGAGCACCTGCATTTGGTTGAAGTGAAACTCCAGAAAAACCAGTAATTGATCTTAACCAATTTTTAAGATCAGTGAATAATGCTCTATAACCTTCCATCTGCTCTACTGGTACAAACGGATGAGGCTCAGCTAACTCTCTCCATGAAATAGGAATCATTTCTGCAGTAGCATTTAATTTCATAGTACATGAACCAAGTGCAATCATAGTTCTGTTAAGAGCTATATCTTTATCTTCTAATTTTTTTAAATATCTAAGCATCTCTGTTTCTGAATGATATGAATTAAAAACAGGATGTTCTAAATATTTTGAAGTTCTTAATAAATTTTTTGGTAAATTAGGTAAACTTACTGTTGGATCTTCTTTTTTAATAGACTCGGCTGCATTAAAAATTTTCAACAATTGATTTACTCTATAAACATTTTTCTTTTCATCAAAAGAAACAGCCAACATTTCAGAATTTACTCTTCTAATGTTTACTTTTTGATCTAAAGCATTTTTATAGATTTGATCAGTTTTATCTTTTGTTACAATTGTAACTGTATCAAAGAAATGATCTGAATAAATTTCATATCCAGATTGTTTTAATTTATCTGCAAAATTTTTAGCTAATTGAGAAACTCTTTCTGCAATAGTTTTTATTCCATCTGGACCGTGGTAAATAGCATAGGCAGCAGAAACAATTGCTAACAATGCTTGAGCAGTACAAATGTTACTTGTAGCTTTGTCTCTTCTAATATGCTGTTCTCTTGTTTGAAGTGATAATCTGTAAGCTTTATTTCCATGTCTATCTACTGAGACACCAATAATTCTTCCTGGCATAGATCTTTTAAATTCATCTTTAGTTGCAAAGAAAGCTGCATGAGGTCCGCCATAACCCATTGGTATTCCAAACCTTTGTGAGCTCCCAACTGCAATATCAGCACCTAATTCTCTTGGTGTTTTTAGTAGTGCTAAAGCCAATAAATCAGAAACTAATACTGCTTTTCCATTTTTTTTATGGATTTTACTAATAGCTTCACTTGGATCTTTGATGTCTCCTAAAGTTCCAGGATATTGAAGAATTCCACAAACTAAATCCTCTTTAAGTTGATCTAATACTTTATCTTCGTTACCAACAAGTACTTTTAATCCCATTGGTTCTGCTCTTGTTTGAATTACATCAATTGTTTGTGGATGACAATTTTCTGAAACAAAAACTAAATTACTATCCTTTTTATTTAACCTATGACTTAATCCCATAGCTTCTGCAGCTGCTGTTCCTTCATCAAGCAAAGATGCGTTTGCAATATCCATGCCAGTGAAATCAACAATCATTTGTTGAAAGTTTAGAAGCATTTCTAATCTTCCTTGTGCTACTTCAGGCTGATAAGGAGTATAAGAAGTGTACCAACCTGGATTTTCTAGAATATTTCTTAAAATTACATATGGAGTGTAAGTTCCATAGTAACCCATACCAATAAAATTTGAATAAATTTGATTTTTTTTTGAAATCGCCTTCAGTTTTCTTAATGCTTCATACTCGGAATTAGACTCTCCTATATTTAATCCATCTTTCAATTGTATCTTTTCTGGAACTGTACTTTTTATTAAATCGTCTAATGAATTATAATTTAGCTCCTTCAGCATTTTATTTTGATCTTCTTCTGAAGGCCCAATGTGTCTTTTTAAAAAGTCTTTTTGTGAGTTATGTAACATTAGCTAGCACTCTCCTTTGCAAATTTATCATATTCTTCTTTGTTCATTAAGCTGTCCATTTCTGAACTATCTTTTAATTTAAGTTTAAAAAACCAAGCTGATCCCTCAGGGTCTTCGTTAATCTTAGCAGGATCATCTACTATGGCTTGGTTGGTATCTACTACTTCACCACTTACTGGAGTATAAACATCACTTGCAGCTTTAGTTGACTCAACCACTCCTGCTGTACCATCTTTTTCAACACTTGAACCTTTTTCAGGTAACTCAGCAAAAACAATATCTCCTAACATTTCTGTTGCATGTTTTGTAATTCCAATGGTGGCAACATCACCCTCTACTGTAATCCACTCGTGTTCTTTTGAAAATTTAACTTCACTCATTAGTTTACTCCTTTCACGTAACTTTTTTTATAAAATGGTAACCCACAAACACTTGCAGGATGTTTTTTTCCTCTTACTTCTAGTAAAATTTTTGTATCAACTTTAGAAAACTCTTTATCAATGTAGCCCATTGCTATTGGACCATTTACACTTGGGCCAAAAGTTCCGCTTGTAACCTCACCAATAAGTTTTTCTGACTCATCAAATATTTTAGTTTTTTCTCTTGCAATCAATCTTCCTTCTGGCTTAATCCCAATTCTAATTTTAGAGGTACCCTCTTGTATTTCTTTCATAATTTTATCAGAACCAATAAATCCACCATTTGAAATTCTTTCTTTAGAAATTGCCCACTTTAAGTTTGCTTCAATTGGTGTTTTTTCTGTATCAAGTTCATGTCCATATAAGCACAATCCAGCCTCTAATCTCAAGGTATCTCTTGCCCCAAGTCCTATAAGTTGTGCTCCTTTTTCCATCAAATTCTGAGTAAATCCTTCAGCTAAATCGTTATTAATAGACACTTCAAAACCATCCTCTCCAGTATAACCAGACCTTGTAACAAAAGCTTTTTGATTTTTATAATCAAACCAGTTCCCTGTCATAAAATTAAGTTTTTCAACACCTTCTATTATGTCATTTAAAATCTCAACTGACTTTGGACCTTGAATTGCAATTAATGATCGTTGATCATCAAGAACCATTTCATATTTGTTTTTCAGTAAATTTGACAAAATTTTAAAATCATTATCTTTGCATGCTGCGTTTAAAATAATTAAATATCCTTTTTCAATTTTAGTGATTATCAAATCATCATGAATTCCAGCACTATCGTTCATTAAAAAACTATATTTAGAACAGTTTTGTTTCAAATTTTTTAAATCAAGTGGAAAAATTTTTTCAAGATCAGCAGTTAAGTCCTCTCCACCATTAATAAATAATTGACCCATATGAGACACATCAAAAATACCTGCATTTGATCTTGTAAATTTGTGTTCTTCAACAATCCCTTTGCTGTATTGTATGGGCATTTCATATCCTGCAAATTCTACAAATTTAGCATGATTATTTTTATGAAGTTTATTTAATGATGTTTTTTTTCCCATACTAACTCTGTCGTACCCATCTGTATTTTTGCCTGAGAGTTTTGCTCCTTCGGCGAGAACTCAATCTCTTTCCAGAGTTAATAACATACGGTCCTTTTACCTGAGAGTTTCCTGGGCGGTTGCTCCTTCGGTGTCACAAAGTTTGTGATCTCTCCCGTTAACAAATATTCTAATAAATACGGTTTAATGTCAAATGTTATTAGATCGCTTTTTTTTCTGAGGTATATAAATTGTAAAATTGAAGTAAAACTGCAAAAATAACTATTGATCCTCCAATTATAACAATGAAAGGTGGTTGTTCATTTATAAATAACCACGCCCATAAAGGACCTAGTACAGCTTCTGTTAACATTATGATTCCAACCATTGCTGATGGTGTTCGTTGAGCTCCGATAGTAATAAAGATAAAACCTAATCCTAATTGTAAAAACCCAGCTAAAAATCCTAAAAAAATATCATTAGGAGATATCATTATTTTTTCTGACATTAGGAAACCTATTAACAACGCAAAAACACCTGCAACAAATTGAGCAGGAACCATATCAACAGTTGGATATTTTCTTACAACTAAAATTAAAGTAGCAAATGATATTGGCATTATGAAAGCTGCAATATTTCCAGACATTTGACCTGGAGATAAAGAACTTCCAACCATTAAAAGTATTCCTGAGATTGCAAGAATTATTGAAGTAAGAGTGATTGCTGAAATTTTTTCTTTTAAAAAAAAATAACCAAATATTGCTAGGAAGATTGTTTGTGTTTGAATAATAAAATTAGCATTAGCAACTGTTGTATTATACATCGCAAATACATAACCACTAAAACCAAGTGATAAAATAAATCCACCAAAGAAGCCAGGAAATCCTAAATTATAAAAGGATCTAAATACTTGTTTTTTATAAGTTAAAGCTAAGTACAAGCTAATAACAATTAAGAAAAATACTGTTCTCCAAAATAATATTTGCCAAAGAGTTGCTCCTTCAAATGACTTAACGATCAAACCTCCAAAACTGAGACTGCACGCACCTAAGAAAATTAAAAAAGGCCCTGGAAGTTTTCTAATAATATTCATTATATTTGATTGAGTAAGTTCTGAGTATCCATCTCATACAATTTAAATAAAGTTTCAGCATCAGATAAATTTATCTCTTTAAATTTAATCTTTGAGCCAGGTGATATTTGTACTAATCGATCATAATCAACGCTGGCTACCACACCAATTTTTGGATATCCTCCAATAGTACCATGGTCTGAAAGCATAATAATTGGGTTTCCATCTGCTGGTACTTGGATGACTCCTTTTAACAAACCTTCTGATTTAATATTGGTATTTACAATATTTTCAATTTTTGGACCTTCTAATCTCATTCCCATTCTATCTGAAAGTTTTGATACAGAAAATTCTTTTTCAAAAAATATCTTTTTTCCTTCATCAGAAAAATAATCAAAGTTTGGTCCTTTTATTACTCTAATATTTTCAACTTTAGAGTTTATATAATTAGTTTTTTTTTTACTTTGGTCTGAATTAATATTTAGGATATTTATTTTTTGACCGTTCTCTAATTTTTTTCCATTATTTGATCCAATATTTGCCTTGGTATTTATCGAACAACTATTCCATTGAAATTTTAAATCTAATTCTCCACCAACTGCTAAATAGCCATAAACTGATTTATTTGTAGAGATAAGATTGATTTCATCTCCACTTTCGATTTGATAACTCTCATAACAATTACCATCAATTTCTGTGCCATTTTTAATAATTTTAAAAACAATATCACCAGTGACTACTATATTAATTTTATCTCCAGAATATTTTAAATGTGGTCCTTGGTATGCAAATTCTATCACTGGTGAATTTAATTTATTACCTACCAGCTTGTTAGCTAAACTATAATTTCTATTATCCATTGCTCCACTAAATGGAATTCCTATATGATATAAATTATTTCTTCCTTGGTCTTGAAAGGTTGTGTTTACTCCAGCTCTTATAATTTCGAAATTATTTATCATTATAGCTATTATATTTTTCAAGACTTATTTGTTTAAAAACTACAATATCGCCAGGATTTATTAAATTTGGTTCTAATTCTTTTGAATTATCAAAAACATCTACAGGTGTATTACCAAGTATGTTCCATCCACCAGGGCTTTCAAATGTATAAATATTTGCAAATTGTTCAGTTAAAGCAACTGATCCTTTGGGGACTTTTACTCTTGGTGTTTCTAATCTTGGTACTCTCATATTTTCATCCAAATCACCTAAAAAAGGCATACCGGCAATAAATCCAGTCATATAACAAAAATATTCCTTACTAAAAAAATTTTCTAAAATTTTATCTCGATTAATATTTAATTTTTCTTCTAATCTTTTTATATCAAGAGAAAATTGATCATCACAACAAACTGGAATTTCTATTTTAGTGCTATTGTTGTCTTGAGTTTCATTAACATTTAAATTTTCAATCAATTTTTTAACTTCTTTAAAGTTTGTTTTTCTAAGGTCGTAAGAAACTATTAATTTATTATAAGAAGGAGTAAGATTATTTATACTTTGAACATTCTCTTTTTTTAAAGCTTTAAAATATTTTATTACTTCAGAGTTAACTGATTTATTTACCTCTACACCAAAATCGCAATAAACAGCTGCGTCACCAAGATTTGATATATTTTTTATCATGGCATGTTATACTTCAACAATTAGAACTATGGAAATTAATATAAATTGTGATTTAGGTGAAAAATCAAAACACCATTCAAATAAATATGATCCAGATTTACTCGATATAGTAAATTCTGCTAATGTTGCATGTGGATTTCATGCTGGTGATGAAGAATCTATGAACCAAGTGGTTCAAATATCAAAAAAAAACGGTGTTAGCATTGGTGCTCATCCATCATTCAATGACCCAGAAAATTTTGGAAGACAAAGAATGAACCTTGCACCTGAAGAAGTTAGAAAATTAATTATCGACCAATATGAAATTTTACAAAAGATTGCTCAAGATCATGGAGAAAATGTTACTCATATTAAACCACATGGAGCATTAAATAATATGGCGTGTGAGGATATTGAGCTGGCAACAACTTTAGCGAAAGCGATCAATGAAATAAGTAAGGATTTAATCTATTTAGTTCCTACTGGCTCTAAAATGGAGCAAGCAGCTAAAAAATTAGATATGAAAATTGCCTGTGAAATTTTTGCAGATAGAACCTATGAAGATGATGGAAATTTAGTTTCAAGAAAAAAACCACACGCATTAATTACTGATCCTGAAGAAGCTAAAAAACATGTATTGAGCATGGTAAAAAATCAGGCACTGAATTGTCACAGTGGAAAGCAAATACCTTGTGAAATCGACTCTGTGTGCATACATGGTGATAATGAAAGTTCACTTGCTACTGCAAGATCAATTAGAGAAAATTTAATTGAAAATGGACTACATTTAAAACCTTTAAGCCAAATGGAGAAATTTTTATAATGATTAATAAAATATTTATTACTTTGATATTTGTTTTGTTTGCTTCCAATGCAATTTCAGCAGGTTCAGACTCAACACCAAAAAAGGTAAAGTCAGATTACGACAAAGCAGTACAATCAATCAAATTTGCAAAAAAATACGAAAAAAAAGGTAAATTAGAAAAAGCTAAAAAAAGATATTCAAAAGCACAGAAGCTTCTTCTTAAATCAAATAAAGAAAAACCTCTTCAAGCAGATACTTTAAACTATCTTGGTTTTACAACTAGAAAGCTTGGTGATTATGAAAATGGAGAAAAATATTATCTTTTAGGTCTAGAAATTGATCCAAATCACAAAGGTATCAATGAATATCTAGGAGAACTTTATGTTGCTACAAATAGAATGGATTTAGCTAAAGAAAGACTTAAAGTATTAGAAACTTGTAACTGTGAAGAATATAACGAGTTAAAAGAAATAATTGAAGGAACTAAGAAATCTAAATACTAATTTAATGCTAGATATTCAAGATCCATTAGAAGCAAGAAAAGTTATCAGAAAAAATAATTATAAAGAACAAACTGCAGGCGCTGCTAACAAGTATGTTCAAGGAAATCTTTGTATCTTACCAAGTAAATATGCAATGGACTTTGCTTCTTTCTGTCAAAAAAATCCAAAACCTTGTCCATTAATTGGATTTGGTACTAAAGGAGATCCTTCATTAAAAGATCTTGGTGATATTGATATTAGAACTGATGTTCCTCAATATAGAGTATGGGAAAAAGGCAAATTAGTTGACGAGCCATATGATATTAAAAAATATTGGAATGAAGATTTAACAACTTTTGTTCTAGGATGTTCAATGTCTTTTGAGCTGCCTTTAATTGAGGCTGGTATTCCAATTCAACATATAGAAAACAATACTATTGTTCCGATGTATAAAACTTCAATAGATTGTGAACCTGCAGGACAGTTTTCAGGAAAACTAGTTGTGTCTATGAGACCATTAAGTTCAAAAGATACGATTAGATCAATTCAAATTAGTTCAAGATTTCCTGCCGTACATGGTGCACCTGTGCATGTTGGTAATCCTGATGAAATTGGAATTAAAGATATAATGAAACCTGAATATGGTGATCCACCTAGAACAATAAAGAACAATGAAATTCCTGTATTTTGGGCATGTGGTGTTACTCCTCAATCTGTTTTAGAAAATTCAAAACCTGATTTTTGCATCACTCACAGTCCGGGTAAAATGCTTATTACTGATAAACTAAATAACGATCTTGCTGCTTTTTAATTAATTTCCTAAAAAAACTTTAGTTACTTTCTCATTATCAATTAAATCTTCTGATTTACCATCGATAACTAATCTTCCACTTTCTAAAACATAGCCTCTGTCCGCCATACTCAGAGCTAATCTTACATTTTGCTCTACAAACAAAATTGAAATACCTTCTGCAACAATATTTTTAAATATCTTAATTAAGTCTTTCATAACCATTGGTGATAGACCTAAAAAAGGTTCATCTACCATCAAAAGTTTAGGTAAACCCATCATGCCTCTAGCTATAGCTAACATTTGTTGCTCACCACCAGACATTGTTTTTGCTAACTGATCTGATCTGGTTTCTAACTTTGGAAATATCTTATAAACCTTATTTAATGAATTTGTTAACTCTTCTTTTGCTTTTGGATGCCAAGCACCCAATAAAAGATTTTGTTTAACTGTAAGATGAGGAAAAACTCTTCTTCTTTCAAGTACATGTGAAATTCCTAACTCGGTTCTCTTATAAGTTGGAATATTTGAAATTAAAGTATTATCAAAAGTAATAGAACCTTTTTTATGTTCAACAAGATTACTTATAGTATTTAAAACAGTACTTTTACCAGACCCATTTGGTCCTAAAAGTGCAACCATTTCAGCTTTATTTACATTAATAGAAACATCCCAGATAACTTGGAAATCATCATATAAAACATCAATATTTTTTACATCAAGCAGCATCAAATGTTCCTAAGTAAGCATCAATTACTTGTTTATTAATTTGAATTTCTTTTGGTTCACCAAATGCAATTCGTTTTCCTTGATCTAATGCAAGAACATTGTCAGAAATTTCCATAATTATATTTATATTATGTTCGATTGTAATAATTGTTACACCAGTCTTTTTTAATTTTTTAACAAGTTCAACAAGTCCAGGAATAGTTTTTTGGTCCACACCTCCTGTTACTTCATCCATCAAAAGTAATTTAGGATCAATAGCCATAGCTCTAGCCATTTCTAATCTTTTTCTTTGTCCGGTTGATAACTCTTTTGCAAAATGATGTCTTTTCTCAATCAAATCTACAAAGTCAATAATCTCTAAGGCTCTATCTCTTGCTTTTTTAATATCTTTTTCTTTTACAAATGCTCCTATCATTACATTCTCAAGTAATGTTTGATCTGCAAATGGTTTTAATTTTTGGAAGGTTCTACCTACGCCAAGGTTACTAATTTTATCAGGACTAATTCCAAAAATATTTTTATCAAAAAATTTTACTTTTCCAGTATCTGGTTTTGTAAAACCAGTAATCAAATCAAATAATGTAGATTTACCAGCACCATTAGGTCCTATAACTCCTAAAATAGATCCTTCTTCGACATCAAAAGAAATATCTCTATTTGCATGGATTCCACCAAAAGATTTACTTAGATTTTCAACTGTTAATATTTTCATCTTTGTTTTTTTCTTTCTAAAATATCTTTAGGAATAAATGAGATCAGACCATTTGGTCTAAAAATGCAAATAATCATTAAAATCAAACCATAAAAAATTAAGTCAACAGCGCCACCTGTGCCTCCTAAATAAATTCTTGAATATTCTGAAATTGGTACAAGTATTGCAGCTCCTATAATTGGGCCCCAAACATTTCCAATTCCACCTAGGACTGTGATTAATAAAACTATAATTGATATTTCAATATTGAAAACTCTATCTGGATCAATAATCAAAATATATTGAGCAAACAAACTACCCATTGGAGCCATGATCATTGCTGAAATCACATAAGCTATAATTTTATAGTTTGAAACATTTATACATAAACTTAATGCTGCTTGTGGATCATCTCTAACTGCTCTTAATCTGTAACCTAGTTTTGATCTACTTAGTAACCAAACTAAAAAGAATGTGATTAAAAAGAATATTAAAAAAACATAATAATATGGAGCTTTACTGCTATGAAACTGCAATGCAGACCATGAGTCTTCTGGTGTCATTGTCACCCACAATCCTGATGCAGCCCCTACTAAATCCCATCTTTGAAAAACTACTTGGAAACTTATCCCAATTAATAAAGTGGCAATTGCAAAATAGTGACCACTTAATCTTAGCATTGGTATACCAATTAAGACAGCAAAAATTCCTGAAACAAACATACCAAAAAATATACTGATCCATGGTGTTATTCCGTACTCCATATAAAAAAATGAAGTTGCATAAGCTCCTATTCCAAAAAATGCTCCATGACCCAAACTAATTTGACCAGAAAAACCTGCAATTACATTCCAAGACTGAGCCATAACTGCATGCATAAAAATCATAATAAATAAATGCAGATAAAATGAATTCATTCCAAAAAGCGGCAGTGCAAACAAAAGTATAACTAAGCCAGCAATAATTGATATTACTCTATTATTCGTATTCCAAATCGGTTCTGATTTTGCAATTTCTAACTTACTATCCATTAATATCTACCAAAGAGACCTTGAGGTTTATAAATCACAACTAAAAGATAAATTGCAAATACATATAAAAGTTTAAATGATGGGTCGATCAATAATCCGCCAAGAGATTCTACCAATCCTATGATTATACCAGCATACAAACATCCAATGATGCTTCCAAAACCTCCTAATGCTACTGCAACGAAAGCAAATAATGCAAAATTGATACCAACGTCAGTAAAAATAAAAAAATAGTTTGCCATCATTCCACCTGCTACTCCTACACAACCAAGTCCAATTGCCCAACCAATTGCAAACATTTTATTTGATGGAATTCCTAAAATTTCTGCAGCGTGTCTATCTTGTGCTGTTGCTTGAAGAGCTAATCCAGTTTCTGTTTTTGTTACAAACCAATACAATCCAAAAAATGCAACTAGACAAACAAGACTTGCATATAATTGGGGCTGACCAATAAACACAGATCCAATTTCAATACGTCCTTCTAGTAAAGGTTTATCAACATTTCTAAAGTCTGGTGTCCATAATAGTTGAGCGATCGATCTAATAAAAATAGATAATCCAAATGTTGCACAAATTTGGATAAGCATTTTTGCTTTTAAGATATAGCGAATTAAAAAATAATGAGTAACAATTCCACAAAATGCCAATAAAAGTATAGTAATTGGAATTGAAAACAGTGGATCTAAACCAAATAAAGACCAAAGCCAAAATGATGAAAACATAGACAACATCAAATGCTCTCCATGAGCAAAATTTACAATTTCCATTAATCCAAAAATTAAACTTAAGCCTGCTGCAATTAATGCATAGATTAATCCCATCATTAATCCTGTGACTATAGCTTGAATTATAATTTCAGAGGTCATTTGGTTTATTATTAAAGTATATATAAAGAATGTATATATTAAACAAATACTTCTTAAGCATTAGTAAAATAAAAAAACTAAATCATTGAATTGATGAATTGAATAGTATTAAGTTAGACATTTAAAAATTAAACAAGAGGGAAAAAAATGAGAAAATTAATTCTTACAATATTTACTTTTTTTTCATTAGTATCTGCGCCAGTAATTAGTTACGCAGAAGATGTTAAAATTGGAGTACTTTATCCACTTACAGGACCTGTTGCTCAGGTTGGTAAAGACGCTGTTGCAGCAGTTAAGACAGCTTTAGATATCATCAATAACAGTCACAACATTCCAGGTATGCCACTTGCAAAAGATGCCGGATTAAAAGGATTAGGCGGCGGTAAAATATCTATCGTTGTTGGAGACCATGGTGGAAAACCAGATATCGGTGTTGGTGAGACTGAGAAAATGTTAAATTCTGATAAAGTTCATGCAATGTTTGGAGCTTACTACTCATCAGTAACTGGTGCTGCTAGTCAAGTATCTGAGAGAGCAGGAATACCTTGGGTAAACGGCGAGTCTACTTCTCCAAAATTAACAACAAGAGGATTTAAATACTTCTTCAGAGTTACTCCACACGATGGTGAGTTTACTCAGCTTATGTTTGAATTCATGAACGACTTTAATAAAAAAAATAGCAACAAATTAAAGACACTAGGTATTATTCATGAAGATACATTGTGGGGTGCTGACAGTGGTGGAACTCAAGACAAAATGGCTAAAGAACAAGGTTATGATGTTGTAGAGAAAATTAGCTACAAAGCTAAAACAACAACTTTAAGTTCTGAAGTACAAAGATTGAAAGCAAAAAACCCAGATGTTTTATTGCCTTCATCTTATACAGCTGATGCATATTTGTTTTTAAATACTGCAAAAGAACTTGATTATAATCCTAAACTTTTAGTTGCTCAAAACGCTGGTTATACAGATCCTAAATTCATAGACACAATGGGAAGCAAAGCAGAAGGTGTAATTACAAGATCACCTTTTAACACTGACTTAGCAAAAACTATTCCTATGATTGGAACTGTAAACGACTTGTTTAAAACACACTCTGGTGGAAGAGATTTATCAGATGTACCTGCAAGAGCATTTACAGGTTTTATGGCTTTAGCTAATGCAATTAATAATGCTGGATCAACAGATCCTGAGAAAATCAGACAAGCTCTAGTAAATCTAGATATGTCATCTGAGTCTTTAATTGTTCCTTACAGAGGAATTAAGTTTGGAGCAGATGGTCAAAACGAAAAAACTAGAGGTATTTTAATGCAAGTTCAAAATGGAAAATACTGTACAGTATATCCATTTGAATTAGCAGCTTGTGAGTTAAAATATCCTATGCCTACTTGGTCTGAAAGATAATTTAATAAAAATACAATTATTAAGGCGGTCAAATTTTTTGACCGCCTTTTTTTTATTCTTTTGATTGCAATCTTGTTAAATTGAAATAATAATTAAACATCTTGATCGAAGAGCTTATAATTCTAACCCAAATTATTTTTATTACTATTATCTTAACTGCAGATAATGCAGTGATCGTTGGTTCTATTGCATCAAATTTTGTACCCAAAAATAGAAAACAAATTATTTTATGGGGTGTAATTGGAGCGTTTGTTTTTAAAATCTTTTTTGCAATCTTTGCTACTTTTTTATTTGAATTTTATTTTATAAAAATTTTAGGTGGATTATTGCTGGTATGGATAGTTAATGACTTAAGAAAAGATCTTGTTGATATAAAAAATATAAAACCTTCAGTTAAAAAAACAAAACAACCATCATACATAAATAGTATAGGTAAAGTGTTATTTGCTGATCTGATGATTAGTTTTGACAATGTTATAGGTATTGTTGCTGCAGCTCAAGGATATTTTGGCTATATGATTTTTGGTCTTGTCCTATCGGTCGTTCTTACTGGTGCATTAGCTACTTATATGGCTAATTATATTCAAAAACATATTTGGATAGCTTACATTGGTTTAATATTTATTTTAGTTGTTGGTCTACAATTAATTATAGGTGGTTTGGTAGATCTCGAGATACTCAATATTAACGAAGAATTTAAAAAATATTTTTAGTTAAAAGAGTATTTTTTTGAGGGAAATTTTCTTTTTTTAACCTCAGTTGCATACTTAGAGACTGCTTTTGATATTTCTGTTTTTATATTTGTATATTTCTTAACAAATCTAAATTTGATTGGATTTAAACCTATTAAATCATCGAATACCAAAATCTGTCCATCACAATTATTAGATGCTCCTATCCCAATTGTTGGAATACTAATACTTTTAGTTACTTGTTTTGCTAATGATGTTTGAACACACTCTAAAACCATACAAAATGAACCAGCTTCTTCAAGTAACTTTGCGTCTCTAATAATGTTTTCTTTTTCGCTTTGTTTCTTACCTTTAAATTTAAATGTTTTATCTGACTGAGGTAAAACTCCTATATGACCCATTACAGGTATATTATTTTTAACTAAAATTTTAACTGTATTTATAATTTTCTTTCCTCCCTCTAATTTGACCCCGTCACATTTGGTTTTTTTCATAATTAATTTTGCATTTTTCAATGCCTCTTTAGGATTACGATAAGTATTGTGGGGCATATCAACAATCATTAAACTTTTTTTAATGCCCATACGAACACTCTTAGAGTGTTCAATCATAGTATTTAAAGTTACTTCTCTAGTAGACTTATAATTATATAAAACTGACCCAAGGGAATCCCCTACTAAAATTAGATCACAATAATTATCTAAAACTGAAGCAATATTTTTTGAATAAGCAGTTAGACTAACTATTTTTGATTTATTTTTTTTTCTTACAAAATTTTTAATTTTATTCATTTCTTAATTCTTGATTTATATAAGTATTTAAGAGCTTTTTAGATATAGATAGTTTTTTTGCAACTGCAGTTTTTTCATCAATAATTCTCCAAAAAGGAAGGTTGGGTTTTTTTAATTTTCTTTTACTTTGTTCCTCTAATGATGCTTCTATAGCAATTCTCAAAAATATTCCTGTAGAAACAGGACATGTTTTGTTTGCTTTAGCTTTTTTTGCCAATGCATTTCTCATTTCAACAACTGTCTTTTTTTTTCCTTTAGGAATTTTTTTTATGAAATTAGCTATCGATGATGGTGACGACACTAGCATTGTTTCACCTTTTTTAATATCTGCAAAGTTAAAATTTAATTTTTTAATTTTTTCTTTATATGGTTTGTTAAACTTCTCAATCCACATTGAAAAATGTTACCAGGTACCTGTGTTCTCCATAGAAGACCAAGGTTCTTTTGGTTCTAAATTTCCTTCTTGTAGGATTTCTATTGAAATTTTGTCTGGTGATCTAACAAATGCCATATGACCATCTCTTGGTGGTCTATTTATAGTATAACCCATGTCCATTAATCTTTGACATGTCTCGTAAATATTATCTACTCTATATGCAAGATGACCAAAATTTCTAGAACCTTCGCCTAGCTCATCTCCATCCCAATTATAGGTTAACTCAATTTCTGCCTTTTCATCGTTAGGAGCTGCAAGAAAAATTAAAGTGAATCTTCCTTTTTCATTTTCCATTCTTCTTGTTTCTTTTAAACCTAGACCTTCGCAGAAAAATCTTAAAGATTCATCTACATCCTTTATTCTAATCATTGTATGTAAATATTTCATAATCTGTTTTTATAATTAAAATTACTCTAATTCAATAGTACTTGGAGGCTTAGAAGTAATATCATACACAACTCTATTAATTCCTCTTATGCTATTAACAATCTTATTGGAAATAGTTTGCATAAAAGATTTTTTAAATTCATAAAAATCTGCAGTCATTCCATCTTCAGAGGTAATTGCTCTTAGTAAACATAAATATTCATATGTTCGATTATCACCCATAACTCCAACTGTTTTTACCGGAAGTAGTGCTGCATATGCTTGCCAAATTTTGTGGTATAGCCCATGATCTCTTAAAGCCTGAATAAAATAATGATCAGCTTCTTTTAGAATTTTTATCTTTTCATTAGTAATAATACCTGGCATCCTGATTGCTAAACCAGGACCAGGAAATGGATGTCTTGAAATTATTTCATGACTTAAATTTAGCTCTAATCCTAATTTTCTTACTTCATCTTTAAATAAAAATTTTAAAGGCTCAACTAATTTTAAATTCATCTTTTTAGGTAATCCGCCCACATTGTGATGCGATTTTATTTTAGAAGTTTGACTTCCAGTAACAGACTTACTTTCAATTAAATCTGGATACAAAGTTCCTTGTGCCAAAAATTTTACATTTTTTATTTTCTTTGCATATCTCTCAAATATTTTAATGAATAGATTTCCTATAATTTTTCTTTTTTTTTCTGGATCAAATACATTTTTTAATTTACCTAAAAATTCCTTTTCAGCATTCACGTAGATTAAATTCATTTTTAATCTTTTTTTAAAAGTTTTAACAACCTGAACTTCTTCGTTTTTTCTAAGCAATCCAGTGTTTACAAAAATACAATATAGTTTTTTACCTATTGCTTTATTCAATAATTGAGCAACTACACTACTATCTACACCACCTGATAATGCACAAATTACTTTATTATCTCCTACTTGAGCTCTGACATCTTTAATTAATTGTCTCTTTTGATCTTTTGATGACCAATTTTTCTTAATTTTACAAATAAGAAAAATAAAATTACTAATCAGTTTTTTTCCGTTTTCCGTGTGAGTTACCTCTGGATGAAACTGAACACCATAATAATTTTTGATTTTATTTTCTACAATTGCAAATTTTGAATTTGAGCTTGAAGCAATTACTTTAAAATTTTTGGGTAATTTAGAAACTTGATCAGCATGACTCATCCAGACTACTTTAGATTTTTTTGTACCAAAAAAATTATTAGTTAAGAGACTATTATTTTTTTTAATTACATTTGCTAAACCAAATTCACGATGCTTTGATTTTTTAACTCTACCCCCATTAAGTTTAGATAATATTTGATGTCCAAAACAGATGCCAAGAATAGGAATATTTAATTCCAAAATTTTTTTATCAAATGAGTACTTATTAATTTGATAAACATTGAGAGGACCTCCTGATAAAATTATACCTTTTACACTTTGATTAATTTGATTAAGTTTAATTTTTTTATGACTTACAATGTCAGAGAAAACTCCAAGTTCTCTAATTCTTCTTGCAATTAATTGTGTAAATTGTGAACCAAAATCTACAATTAAGATTTTGTTAAGGCTATTATCAAGACTCATTACTTGGTTCTAGATTTTTTAAAGACTCTAAAATTTCATTATTTTCATCACATAATGATTTACAAACTTGTACAAATGTTTCAGATAATTCTTTAACTTTATCGTAATTAGATTTTTCAAGTGCAATTTTCATTAGCATTAAAATAGCTTCTTCATTTTGAGGATCAATTAATAAAGTGGTTTCTAAGTTGTATTCTTCTTTTCTTTGATCTTCCTCGTGATTATAAATTTTTGCTAAATACAAATATGAATTTGCATCCTTTGGATTAAATACAATATTTCTCTCAAATAAGAATCTCGCATCCTCATATTTTTCTTTTTCATATAATTTAATTGCTTCATTAAAAAAATTTTCCTTTGAAAAAGAATTAGATTGAAACGAAACAATTAAAACAACCAGTGAAATAAATTTCAAAATTTTATTCATTAATATTTACTATCATTTTTGATTACGTCTACATTATGAACCATACTTTCGTAAAATCCAGCTTTAGTGATTTTAACAAATTGTGGTTTATTTCTCAATTTGACAATTTCTTTTGAACCAAGATAACCCATAGATGATTTAAGGCCACCAATTAATTTAAATATAATGCTGCCAACATCTCCTTTGTATTTTACAAAACCTTCTACTCCTTCTGGAACATATTTTGATGTATCTTTTTGCTTAGTTTGAAAATATCTATCTGCTGAACCTTTGTTCATTGCACCTACTGATCCCATCCCTCTAAAACTTTTAAATAATTTTCCATTTTTTTTAATTAGTTTGCCTGGTGTTTCATCTGTTCCTGCAAATAAAGAACCTATCATTACAGCATCTGCACCTGCTGCAAAAGCTTTTGCCAAATCACCAGAATATTTTATTCCACCATCAGAAATTATTTTTACATTTTTGTTTTTAAGTCCATTTCTTACAGATAAAATTGCACTTAGTTGAGGAACACCAATTCCTGCTACTAACCTAGTTGTACAAATTGATCCTGGTCCGATCCCAACTTTAATAATATCTACCCCTAATTTAATCAAAAATTTTGCAGCTTCTGGTGTTGCAATATTTCCAGCGCATAAAGCAATATTCTTACCTTTAATTTTTTTTATATATTTAACTATTTCTCCTACTTTTTTGGTATGGCCATGAGCAGTATCCACTACTATTAAATCAACGCCCTCTTTAAGAATGGCTTTTGCTCTATCAAATTCAGCAATTGATGCTCCAACGGCTGCACCAACTAATAATTTTTGTTTTTTTACTTTTTTAATTTCAATTATTTGTTTTTGGATATCTAAATTTCTGTGAATAACTCCTATTCCTCCTGCCTTGCCAATTGCGATAGCCATATTACTTTCTGTAACAGTATCCATTGCAGAAGATAAAAGTGGGATTTTAAGTTTTAAGTTTTTTGTTAGATTTACTGAAGTATTGACTTCAGAAGGTAATATTTCTGAATACTTCGGAGCTAATGTAACATCATCAAAGGTAAGTGCTTCTTTTATAGGGACCATGATATTTTATATACGATTCCTTTTAAATTAAAAGTCTCTATCTAAGTTTTTTGCAAATTATAAAACTTTCCTTTGAATCTTTTCTACTAGATTTTGGTTTAAATACTTTCACCTCTTTAAAATATTTTTTACCTTCTGCGACTATTTCGTTAAATGTTCTTCCCATAAAAATCTTTGATATAAAATAACCATTTTCACTTAATAAGTCTTTTGCAAAAATCATTGCCTCTTTGCAAAGTTCACCTGTTTGAATAGAGTCAATATTCTTTATACCAGTAGTGTTTACTGCCATATCCGACATCACAACATCAACTTTGGAGTCAGTATTTTTTTTAATTTCTTGTTGAACACTTTCTTCAGTAAAGTCTCCTTGAATTTGAAGACTATTCCCAATTGGTTCCATTTTTTTTAAATCAATCGAGATTAATTTTCCATTTTTAGATACCTTTTCAGCATATTGCGACCAACTGCCAGGAGCTGCACCAATATCAATGACTGTTAATCCACCCTTAAATATTTTAAATTTTTCATTTATTTCAATAAGTTTATATGCAGATCTAGCTCTAAATCCGTCTACTTTTGATTGTCTTACGTAAATATCTCTACGCTGTTTATTTACCCAATTTTTTGATATTTTATTTTTTTTCAATTTATTAGTTTGTTTTTTTAAATTAAATTTAAATATTTAAAACACGCATTACATCATCTTCTGTAATTTTAGTTATATCATCTGATTGATAAAGATTTTTACTATCTAAAATTTCAATATTTTTTAATTTGGGAGAAAATTTTTTTGAATTTGTTGGTCCAAACAAAATAATCATAGGAATTTCAGCTAAAGACATCATGTGCATTACACCATTATCTATTGAAATGGCTTTCTCTAACCTTGATGAAAGAGCTGAAACCAATGGTGGTCCTGAAAATGTGCTTTCCATTTCAGGAAATAAAGCATTATTAATATTGCTTTTAATTTTATTAATTAATTCTTTATTACTTTTTTCAACAAAAAAAACTGGCTTTTTATTTTTTTTAGAAACGTGTTCTGCTATGTTTAAGAATTTATTTATTGGCCAACTTTTTTTCCTATAAACGTTTCCTTGTGTCATTGAAAACCCAATATAATTATTGTCAGGTAATAATCTTTTGGCTTCTTGAAAATACTTTAAATCAATTGTATTTAATTTAAATTTAGTTTGTGGAATTTCATCATTTATTAATAATTCAATATTTCTTAAAATATTAATGTTTTTAAATTTTGTAGATTTATAATCTTTTTTTTCAGAGCAAAATTTAAAATTAAATGTTGAGGAATAAAATTTATTAGACGGAAATTGTTTTAAAATTATAGTGTTTCTGAGTTTTGATTGTATATCAATAATTAAATCAAATTTTTGTAGAGAGTTCTCCCTTAAGATTTTTTTCTTTGATACTAATAAATGCCACCATCTAAAACCAAAATAAATTATGTTAGTTTTTAACTCCTTTGGCCTTAAATTGTAGTCTGATAAAGCATAATTAAAGTGATTTTTATGTGCTGATAAATAGTAAATATTATCTGATCCAAATTTTGTAATTAAACTATTGATTAAATCAAATATTTGGATGCTATCACCCAAACCCCCACCTGAATTATAAACTAAAATTTTCATTTATTAATTTAGAAAAAAAAGATTGAAAAAATACTAAAGTATATCTTCTAAATTTTCGTTTTCATCTTCGTTTTCAATAGTGTCATTTTTATCTTTTTTAATTTTTTGATAATTAAAAAAACTTATTGGAATCAACAAAAGATAAATAAAACTACTAACTGCTAATATTTCAAAAGTATAAATTAATAGTAATCCAAAAAATAAAACTATACCAAATAATAAAAATATAGTGGTGCTTCTTTTTATAACAATTTTTTTAAATGAGTATGTTGGAATTTTACTAATTAAAAGCAATGATGTTAAAATAAAAATACATGGAACTAATATAGTATAATTTATAGGAATTATATTAATCTCACTCATACTGAATATTAATGGAGATAATACTAATATTCCTCCTGCTGGAGATGGCACACCCTGAAAAAAATTATCTTTCCAAGATGGTTCTAGGGATGAATTAACATTAAATCTTGCTAATCTTAAGGCTACACAAATTACATAAACTAAACACAACAACCATCCAAATTTTCCTAATGTATTTAAATTCCAGAAATACATTATAAAAGCTGGAGCAACACCAAAGCTAATCATGTCAGTTAAAGAGTCTAATTCTTTCCCTACTTTTGATGTTCCTTTTATTAATCTTGCAATTCTACCATCTAGGCCATCAATGATTGCAGCAATTATGATTGCAACAATAGCTAATTCAAATCTTCCATCTAATGCAAACCTTATTGAAGTAAGTCCTATGCAAACACCAATTAATGTGAGCATGTTTGGCAATATAACTCTCGCATTACTTTTTTCAGGAACGATTTTGAAATGGTTTTTTGGTTGTTGCATATCTACCTTTTGGCTAATAGAGTTTCCCCTGAAATAACTGTTTGACCAATTTTTACTAATGGTTCATAATTTTCATAGTAAACATCAGCTCTACTTCCAAATCTTATCATTCCAATTCGATCACCTTGGTTTAAAGTTTGATCTTTATTGGTCTCACAAACAATTCTTCTTGCAACCAAACCTGCTATTTGAACTATGACAATATCATTTCCATGATTATCTTTTAACTTATAGTAATTCCTCTCGTTATCTTCGCTCGCCTTATCAAGTGAAGCATTTAAAAATTTTCCTGGCTTGTATAAAATATCTTCAACTTTCCCCGAACAAGGAGTTCTATTTACATGACAATCAAATACGTTCATGAAGATACTAATCTTTTTAAATTTCTTGTTTTCTAAATTTAATTCTTTTGGTCCATCTACCTCTTCAACTTTAATTATTTCTCCATCCGCTGGGCTTACTAGATAATTATCATCTCCTATAATTACTCTTTCAGGATCTCTAAAGAAATAATAAACCCATATAGTTAAAAGCAATCCAATTAATCCTAAAAATCCATTTACTAATAATAAGATGATTGTGATGAAGCCTGCGATTACAATAAACTTGTAACCCTCTGTGTGTATCTTTGGAAATATCTTGGTAAACATATTCTTCTATTTGCTAATTTTCGATTAATATGTATATAAACCAATCAAATTCAATTAATAAGATAAATTTAATTTAATGAGCAAAATCAAGGTAAATAACCCAGTTGTCGAGTTAGATGGCGATGAAATGACTCGAATTATTTGGGAGTTTATTAAAAACAAATTAATCCTTCCATATATCGATCTTGGAATTGAGTATTACGATCTGGGAATGAAAAGCAGAGATAATACAGATGACCAGATCACAATCGACTCAGCAAATGCTATCAAAAAAATAGGTGTTGGAATTAAATGTGCAACCATTACACCAGACGAAGCAAGAGTTGAGGAATTTGATTTAAAAAAAATGTGGAGATCTCCAAATGGAACAATAAGAAACATTATTGGAGGAACGGTATTCAGAGAGCCAATTATTTGTAAAAATATTCCAAAGTTGGTTCCTTCATGGACAGATCCTGTGATCATTGGCAGACATGCTTTCGGAGATCAATATAGAGCTACAGATTTTAAAGTGCCTGGTAAAGGTAAAATGGAAGTTAAATGGACATCAGAAGATGGAAAAGAAGAAATTAAATATGAGGTATTTAATTTCACTGGTCCTGGTGTAGCGCTATCAATGTATAATTTAGACAAATCAATACAAGATTTTGCAAGATCATGCTTTAGCTACGGTCTAATTAAAAAATGGCCTGTGTACATGTCTACAAAAAATACAATTTTAAAACAATACGATGGAAGATTTAAAGATATTTTTCAAGAAGTATTTGATAATGAATACAAAGAAGAATTTGAAAAACATAAATTAACTTACGAGCACAGATTAATTGACGACATGGTTGCATGTGCAATGAAATGGAGTGGAAAATATATCTGGGCTTGCAAAAATTATGATGGCGATGTTCAATCTGATACTATGGCTCAAGGTTATGGGTCATTAGGTTTAATGACAAGTACTCTGTTAACTCCTGATGGAAAAGTGATGGAAGCAGAAGCTGCTCACGGAACTGTTACAAGACATTATAGAATGCACCAACAAGGAAAAGAAACTTCTACAAATCCTATTGCATCTATATTTGCATGGACAAGAGGATTAGCTCACAGAGGAAAATTAGATAACAACCAAGAATTAATTAAATTTGCTCAAACATTAGAGGCTGTATGTATTGAGTGTGTTGAAAATGGATCTATGACAAAAGATTTAGCAATTCTTGTTGGACCAAACAGTAAGTTTTTAACTACTAATCAATTTTTAGACGAAATTGATGGTAATCTTAAAAAGAAATTAAATTAAAGATTTTATTTTTTCAAAAGCATCATTGATTTTGGATTGGTCTTGACCACCAGCTTGAGCAAAGTCTTTTCTTCCACCACCTCCTTTGCCTCCGATTACTTCTGAACCTGCTTTTACAAATTGTACTGCATCAAATTTTTCAGTTAGTTTTTCTGTGACACCTACAGCTATACCAACTTTGTCATCTTTGCTTGCAAAAACTATTACAATACCTTCACCTAATTCTTTTTTACCTTTGTCTACAAGTTTTCTTAATTCTTTAGGCGGAAGATCATCAACATTTTGAAATCTTACTTTCACCCCATTAACATCTTGATCATTAACTATATTTTTGGATTGATCTTGTAATATTGAATTAACAGATAATGTTTCTAACTGTTTGTTTAAATTTTTGATTAAAACTTTTTTATCACTTTCATCTAAATTAGGTTTTCCACCAAGATCTGAGATTTGCTTACTCAATTCATTGATTTGTTCATCATCTTTTTCAGATGATAAATTTAACATTTTCTCTTTATTTTTAAGGTAATCTTCCAGCTGCTTATCTCTTAAAGCCTCTACTCTTCTAACACCTGCAGCAATTGAAGATTGGCTGATAATTTTAAATTTACCTATATCACCAGTGTTTTTTACATGAGTTCCACCACATAATTCAGTTGAAAAGTATTTTTCTCCTTCATCACCCATTGATAACACTCTCACTTCATCTCCATATTTTTCACCGAATAGTGCTAAAGCTCCATTATCAACAGCTTCTTTAGGCGTCATTATTCTTGTAGTTACATCTGATTGTTTAGAAATCATATCATTTACATGACTTTCGATTTTAACCATCTCTTCCTCTGAAATTGGTTTCATATGACTAAAATCAAATCTTAATCTTTCTGGCTCAACAAGAGAACCTTTTTGTGTAACGTGTGGACCTAAAACTCGTCTTAAAGACTCGTGCAATAAATGAGTTGCTGAATGATATGCCCTTGTGTCATTTCTTTTTTCAATATTGATTTTCATTTCAACATCTTGCTCTAATTTTATTGAGCCTTTTTTCACTTTTCCATAATGAACAAATAGATCTCCCAATTTTTTTTGAACATCTGTTACTTCAAATTCAAATTCATCCTTAGAGATCAACCCTGTATCTCCTACTTGACCACCAGATTCAGCGTAAAATGGTGTTTGGTTAACAACAATGATACCTTCGTCTCCAGCATTTAAAGTATCAACTTCTTTATGATTTTTAAGGAGTGATTTTATAACTCCTTGTGCTTGATCATTTTCATATCCTAAAAATTCTGTTGCTCCATGTTTTTCTTTAACTCCATACCAAACTTGCTCAACTGCACTATCTCCAGATCCTTTCCAATTTTTTCTTGCAAGCTCAATACTTTCTCTCATCAGCTCACCAAATCTTTCTTTATCAAACTCTAAAGATTTTGATTTTAAAATATCTTCTGTAAGATCAATTGGAAATCCATAAGTTTCATAAAGTTTAAAAGCAATGTCACCTGGTAAAACTTTATCTATCTTTGAAATTTCATCATTTAAAATTTTAATTCCTCTATCGAGTAGAACTAAAAATTTCTCTTCTTCCATCTTTAAAGTTTCTTTAATTAAAGATTCAGCTCTTTTTAGTTCAGGATAATTTCCTGACATTTCATTTAACAATGTATCAAACAATTTTGAAAAAACTGGATCCTTAGCACCTAATAAATGGGAGTGTCTCATCCCTCTTCTCATAATTCTTCGAAGCACATACCCTCTTCCTTCATTAGATGGCAATACTCCTTCAGCAATTAAAAATGAGCTAGCTCTTAAGTGATCAGCTATAACTCTAAAGCTAGATAGATTTGATTTATCAGAATTTATTTTAATTATATCTGAGGCAGAATTAATTATTTTTTTAAAATGATCTGTTTCATAATTATCATGAGTGCCTTGAAGCAATGCAGCAATTCTTTCTAAACCCATTCCTGTGTCAACAGATGGCTTTGGAAGATTTATTCTTTTATCCTTTGTAACTTGTTCAAATTGCATAAAGACCAAGTTCCAAATTTCAATAAATCTGTCACCATCTTCATCTTTGGTACCAGGTAATCCACCATGTAAATGATCACCATGATCAAAAAAGATTTCTGAACAAGGTCCGCATGGACCTGTTTCTCCCATTGACCAAAAGTTATCTGATGTTGCTATTCTAATTATTCTATCATCACTAAAACCTGCTATTTTCTTCCAAAAATTGAAGGCTTCATCGTCTTCATGATAGACAGTTACATAAAGTCTATTCTTATCTATTCCAAAATCTTTGGTAATTAAATTCCAAGCATAATCAATTGCTTGTTCTTTAAAATAATCTCCAAATGAAAAGTTTCCTAACATCTCAAAGAAAGTATGGTGTCTAGGTGTGTAACCTACATTCTCTAAATCATTATGCTTTCCACCAGCTCTTACACATTTTTGTGAAGTAGTAGCTCTCACATAATCTCTTTTCTCTAAACCTGTGAACACGTTCTTAAATTGAACCATTCCAGAGTTTGCAAACATCAATGTTGGATCATTATTTGGAACCAAATTACTAGATTCCACAATCTGATGATCGTTTTTTTCAAAATACTTTAGAAAAGTATTTCTTATTTCATTGAGAGTTTTGTCTGCCATATTTTTAAAATACAGCTTTTTTATTTTATGTCTAGATGCAGTACGGGAAAAAAGGCGCTTAAATTAAGCGCCTTTTATTAATAAAGATGACCTATTAATTCTTTTTAGATGGAGGAGTAACTTCAGCTTTTGCTTCTTCTTCTTTTTCAGCTACTTTCTTTTCTTTCTCCAATTTTTCAGGATCTATCGGGTTTCCTTCTATTTTTTTAGAAATAACACCAGCTTTTTCCCTAATTGCCATTTCTATTTCTGCAGCAACTTTAGGATTTTGAGCTAGATAAGTCTTAGCATTCTCTCTACCTTGACCAATCTTCTCTCCTTTATAAGCATACCATGCTCCTGATTTTTCAATAATATCTGCTTTGGAACCAAGATCGACTAATTCACCCATCTTACTAATTCCTCTTCCGTACATCAAATCAAATTCAACTACTTTAAATGGTGGAGCTACTTTATTTTTTACTACCTTCACTCTTGTAGAGTTACCAATAATTTCATCTTTATCTTTGATGGCACCAATTCTTCTAATATCCATTCTAACTGATGAATAAAACTTAAGCGCATTTCCACCTGATGTAGTTTCAGGACTTCCAAACATAACTCCAATTTTCATTCTGATTTGGTTAATGAAAATCATCATTGTGTTTGTATTTGAAATTGAGCTTGTTAATTTTCTTAAAGCCTGACTCATTAATCTTGATTGAAGACCTACATGATGATCTCCCATCTCACCTTCGATCTCAGCTTTTGGTGTTAAAGCTGCAACAGAGTCGATTACGATAACTGAAATAGAGCCTGATTTTACTAGCGTATCAGCGATTTCTAATGCTTGCTCACCAGCATCCGGCTGTGAAATTAAAAGTTCTTCAGTATTTACACCTAATTTTTTTGCATAAACTGGATCTAAAGCGTGCTCTGCATCAACAAATGCACAAATTCCACCAGCTTTTTGAGCTTCAGCAACAACTTGTAATGCTAACGTTGTTTTTCCAGACGACTCTGGTCCATAAACTTCAATAATTCTTCCTTTTGGCAATCCGCCTATACCTAAAGCTAAATCAAGACTTAAAGAACCTGTTGAAACAGACTCAATATCCATAGCTCTCTTTTGGCCAAGCTTCATTACAGAGCCTTTTCCAAAATTATCTGTAATTTGAGCTATTGCAGCATCTAATGCTTTGTTCTTTTCTTTAATATCCATTTCTTGATCTTTAGTAGATTTAACTACTTTTAGGTTACTTTTCGTCATTTTTTGCCTCTTTTTTTTACGTTTTTTAACAGTCGAATCATGAATTAAATGTACACATTTTGTTCTCATTGGCAAGATCTTTGTTTTTAATGAGTAAAAAAGACTGAATTACTTAAGATTTAAATAGTCGCTATTTAAAAGTCCTACTGATTTTAAAACTCTGTATTGAGCTAACAAGTAGCTTCTTTCAGCTTCAGCAAGATTAATTTTTGCATTTATTAAATTTGATCTAGATTGAAGAACGTCAAAAGTAGATCTTCCAGATCCACTTTCATATTCAAAGCTAATTCCTTCAGTTGCAACTTCTGAAGCTTTAACTTGTGATTGCACAGCTTGCAAAAAACTTCTTGAAGACTGCAAAGTTGACCAAGATGAAGTCACAGATTGTGTATTATTTTTTTGTGCATTCTCTAATAACAATCTTTTCATTCCCTTAGCTTGAAGATTTTTACTTACATTAGATTTATTCTTTCCACCAAATTGGAAAGGCCATGAAACAGTTGCCTGTAAGACATCTTTTTCTCTTTCATCATAAGTTGCACTTAAATCATCAGTATAAGTTCTCTCTAATGAAATTTTTGCTGTTGGTGAAAGATCAGATCTTGCAATTTTTACATCTAGTTCTGATTGTCCATATTCTATTTCAGCAATAATTAATTCAGGACTTTTCTCTAAAGATATCTTTTTAGCTTCACTTAAATTTTTAGGGATTGTAACTTGTGCGTTATATATTTTTTTCAACTTAGCTTCTTCAGCAATAGCACCAATTACATTTTCATAATTTAATCTGCTAGTTACTATGTTGTTTTGAGCTTCAATATATCCTGCTTGTGCTCCAGCAAGAGAAGATTGTGATTGTGCTAAATCAGATGCTGTTATTTGTCCTCGACTTAATCTTGCATTATCTAATTCAAATTGTCTTTGAAGTAAGTTTACGTTTTCTTCATTAATATTTAATTTTTCATAAGCTAAAATTAATCCTGTGTATGCCTCAATTGCTCTTAAGAATATTTCTTGTTCTTTTTTAATTAATTTTGCTTCTGTTAAATTTAATCCCAACTTACTTTTTTCATATTCTGTTTTTCTTCCACTGCCATCAAGTAATGTTTGCTCAAGTTTAATTGAAGAAGTCATTGTATCAGTATCAGTAATTGATGCATCTCCACCACTTTGATTTGTAAGTTTATTAGTATCTTCAAAATTTTTTGTACCAGAAAGAGTTAATCTAGGTAACAAATCACTTCTAGACATGTTGATTACTTCTTGTTGAATTTCTAAATTTTTTCTTTCTGCTTGAAGCTCAAGATTATTATCAAATGTTTGTTTTAGCGCTTCCTTTAAAGTTGCTGAAAACGCACTTAACGGAAAAACTAGTGCACAAAAGATAATTATTAGAAACTTTTTCATTTATTATATTTTATTGTCTTAATTTGATGGTTGCTATTTAAATTTAAAATTATTGTAGAATATTTTGGAGCAAATTTAAACATGTTCTGTGTAATTCTTTGGTAAGTTTGCATAAAGTTTATAACATCTCCTTTGCTCATTATTTTGTGACTAGATTTATTTTTAGTATTTAACCACAACTTGTGTTCTTGTTTAAGTCTCCATTTCTGTAGCAAACTGAAGTTTTTTGCTTTTAAATAAATTAGACAATTCAATTGAGAATATAATTTTTTGTATTTTGTCTTTAGTTGCTCATTAACATATTTTCTCCAAATAAGTTTTTGATCTTTAGTTCTTTCAAGAGAATTAATTGACTTTTTAAGTGTTTTATTAACTTCAGCTCTTGCACCAACACACCAACCCTCAAATATAATTACATCTGGCCGCTCTTTAATATTATACCAACTTTTTTTAGGCGACCTATCGTCTACTGCCTTATTAAAACTTGGTAACTTTATTGATTTAAAGTTTTTACTTTTTGATTTTTTAAAGAAATCTAACATAATTTTTACGTCATGTGTTCCAGGCACTCCTCTTGTCATTAACATTGAATGAACTTTATTAGATAAAATAGATCTTTCTTTTCTAGTTTTATAAAAATCATCAATAGAAATTTTAAATACTTTTAATTTAAAATATTTTTCTAATATTATTTTTATGATTGAACTTATTGTTGTCTTACCAGTCCCCTGTCCTCCAGCTAAACCAACAAAGTAAGGTTTTTTATTATTAGCTTTTTTTGCAATCCAAAAACACACTGGAATTAGAAAAGATTTTAACATCTTATCTTTGTTGCTAAATTTTTCTTTTGAGGTTTCTTGTGATTTAATAAATTTTAGACAATCACTTTTAACTTTTTTAAAACACTCAGCAGTAGATTGCATTGAACTTTTATTTTTCTTGATCCATTGGATGGTTGAGACCATCAAATTGAGCTATCTCTTTTATATCTTCAACTTTAACTTCATCGACACAACCTAAATTAAATCCAGTCATAGCTGGTGCGCTTCTTGGATTGTGATGAGTGTAAATTCCACACTCAGTGCAAAAATAATGCTTAGCAACTTTTGTATGATATTGATAAAGTTTTATTTTATCCTCACCTTTGGTAAGTTTAAAATCTTCATTTTTAACCATACCCATTGTTGCATTTTTTCTTTTGCAAATTGAACAATTACATCTAACTATTTTTGCTAATTCATTAACTGTAGAGTTAATTTCAGCTTCTACAGAACCACAATGACAACTTAATTTCATATATCTCCTTAATTTAAGTTAAAATACTTTTTGCTGCAATCTTATTTCCATCTAAATCACGAACGTATGCATAATAATTTCCATCTTTTCTAACACCTGGTCTACCTTCATCTGTTGCTCCTTTTGACATTGCAACTTCGTAAAATTTATCCACTGCTTCTTTAGTGTCAGCTAGTAAAGTAGTTTGTGAACCATTTCCAAAAGTTGCGGGCTCACCATTTACAGGATGCGTTACATAAAATTGAACTTTGTCTGGATCACTTGAATGAGCATAACCCAAATACTTTTCTGTTTTTAAAATTCTTTTTAATTTTAAAGGTTCAAAAACAGCATCATAAAAGTCACCTGACTTTTGGTGATCATTAGAACCAACCATTACAAAATCTAAAACATTCATAATCAAAATCAGAATTTATATATTTAAATAACCAACTTAAACTAACTATGGTTGAAGTTATCCACAAGTCCACAATATGTGGATTGGATGTTCACGTTTTGATTCACTTTTGATTCAGTTACAGACTCAAAATACAACCTATTGAGTGTATTCCATAAATAGTCTATAAAGTAGAACAAAACAAGAACATGAAACTAACAATCCCATATTATCTACATAAAGCAGGCGCTGGTTTTCCTTCTCCTGCAACAGATTATATCGAAGAAGATATCGATCTGAACATGCATTTAATAAGAAATGTTCCAGCTACTTTCATCATCAGAGTTCAAGGTAAATCGATGGTTGATGTTGGAATTAATGATGGAGATTTATTGGTCGTTGATAAAAGTTTAAAACCAAAAAACTTTTCAACTGTGATTGCAAACGTTCATGATGAACTTGTTGTTAAAACTTTAGTTCAAGAAAGAGATAAAAAATTTTTAACCTCTGGTTCTAAAGAGTTTTCTGACAGAATTTTAATTAATGAAGAACAAGATGTTTTTATTTGGGGAGTAGTTACTTATGTCATCCACTCAGTATACTAAAAAAATAGCACTCGTTGATTGTAATTCTTTTTATGTTTCTTGTGAAAGATTATTCAATCCTAAAATAAGAAAAAAACCTGTTGTTGTTTTATCTAATAATGATGGCTGTATTATTTCAAGATCGAATGAAGCAAAAGCTTTAGGAATTAAAATGGGTGAACCTTATTTTAAAGCAAAAGATATTATTGTTAAAAATAATGTAAATGTTTTTTCATCAAACTATTCTTTGTATGGAGATTTATCAAGAAGAGTAATGCGTACCCTTAAAAGATTTAATTCTGAAATAGAAGTTTATTCAATTGATGAAGCCTTTTTAGATTTATCAAATTTTAAAGATCAGGATGTAGAAAAAGTTGGGAAAGAAATTAGAGAAACAGTTTTACAATGGACTGGTATTCCAACAAGTATTGGGATCGCAAAAACAAAAACATTAAGTAAAGTTGCAAATCATATTGCAAAGAAAAAACAATCAGGTGTTACGAGTTTAATTGGAATAGATAATTTAGACCCTATTTTAGAAAAAGTTGAAATTAATGATGTCTGGGGTGTTGGGCGACAGCTTACTAAATTTTATCAAAAGCATGGAATTTATAATGCGAAGCAACTTAAAAATAAATCTAACACATGGATAAAAAAATCATCAAACGTTTTAAGTTCAAGAACTGCAATGGAGCTTAGAGGAATTCCTTGTATTGATTTAGAAACAACTACTACCAAAAGAAAGAGTTGTGTGGTTTCAAGATCATTTGGAAAAAGAATTGAAACTTTTCAGGAATTAAAAGAAGCAGTTGCAAACTATTGTTTAAATGCATCTGAAAAAATTAGATCAGAGTCTTTGGTTGCAAAAGCAATTACTGTGTTTGTTAGAACGAGCCCTTTTCACAGAAACTTTGGTTATTATTCAAATGCAAAGACGGTTGATTTTCCTATTGCAACAAACAATAGTATTGAAACAGTTAAAACTGCAGTTTCAATATTAGAGAGTATTTTTAAAAATGGTTATCGTTATCAAAAAGCAGGTGTCATGCTAACAGGATTGTCGAATGCTAGTGACAAAACAAATTTATTTACTTCTGAAAAAGATGAAAAAATAAATAGCTTGATGAGATCCATTGATAATACTAATCATCGATATGGAAGATCTACTTTAAGTGTTGCAAGCGCTGGAGTTCATAAAAAATGGAATATGCGAAGGCAGTATTCTTCTAAAATAGATACCGCTGATTTTTATTGTTTACCAACGATTAGAGCTTAATTTATAAAAATTTATTTTAATAAGGAACTTTCCAATTGGCTAAAATATTAAAATCTTTGTCGGAAACAACTATTTCTCCTGAGCTAATAGATAGTAAGCTTTTTTCAAACAATGGGTTGATAACATTAAAATGACTTACAATTACAAGATTTTTATTACTATCCCACTTTTCAATATATTTTCTTAATTTTTTTAATTGTTTTTTCTTTTTACTGACATTTCCTCTACCTATTGAAATAATCATTTTTGAAATTTCATAATCATTTGAAATCTCTTCAGCAGTCTTAAAACATCTACAATATATACTGGTTAATACTCTATCTATTTCTATATTGTTATCTTTAAATACAGCTCCGATTACTTTTGCTTGAGCTAAGCCTCTATCATCTAAATCTCTTTGAACAGAACAATCTTTTTTCTTTAAAGATCCACTGTAAAAATCATCAGGCTCAAACTTATTATTAACTCTTGGGGCATAAGCATGTCTAATAAAAACTATGTTCCCACCTTTTTTTAATTCTGCTACTACTTCTTCCTCACTGCCAACTTTTAAAGCTAAAGCATTACTACAAAGTAGTAATCCACATAATATTAAAATTATTTTTTTCATTTTGAGTATTTTATATTAATATAAATATTAAATCTATTTTACAAAAGTATCATTAAATTGATTAGATACTCTTACAAATGTTGTACATTTACTTAATTGTTTAAGTGATGGTGCGCCCACATAAGTGCAGCTACTTCTAACACCACCAAGAATATTTAAAACTGTATCGTTAATTTTGCCTCTATATTTAACTCTAACTTTTCTTCCTTCACTACTTCTATAATCTGCTAATCCACCATAATGTTTTTTGTTAGCAACTTCAGAACTTGATCCATAAAATTCAATATACTTTGATCCATTTACTTTTACTATTTTTCCTTTTCCTTCATCATGACCTGCCAACATTCCACCTAACATCACAAAATCTGCACCACCTCCAAAACCTTTTGCAACATCACCAGGGCACGTGCATCCTCCATCAGCAATTACATGTGCACCAAGACCATGGGCTGCATCAGCACATTCAATGACAGCACTTAATTGTGGATACCCTACTCCTGTTTGAATTCTTGTTGTACAAACACTTCCAGGTCCTATTCCAACTTTTACTATGTCAGCACCACTTAAAACTAATTCTTGTGTCATATCAGCAGTGACCACATTTCCTGCAATAATAGTTTTTGTTGGATATTTTTCTCTTACTGATTTAATAAAATTTGTGAAATGCTCTGAATAACCATTTGCAACATCAATACAAATAAATTTAAAAAAACTAAATTCCTTTAAAACCTTATCTAGGTTTTGAAAGTCCTCTTTTTTAATACCTACACTAAGTGCAATGTTTGGGTAGATTTTTTTAATATTTTTATTTTGTTTTATTTTTTTTACATCATGTTGTTTTGTTAAACATGTAATCATTTGATGGTCATTTAATTTTTCAGCTATACTTAATTCACCAACACCATCCATATTTGCCGCCATAATAGGAATTCCTGACCATTCATTTTTACTATATTTAAATCTGTAGGTTCTAAGAAGATTGACGTCTTTTCTACTTTTTAATGTGCTTCTCTTAGGTCTAAATAAGACATCAGAGTAATCTAGCTTAAGCTCTTCTTCTATTCTCATTAATGAAAAGGCTATAATTTCTAAATTACTATTTCAATTCAAATTGTAGGCTGTGGATAAGTTTTTGATTAAGCCTTAAAAAGCTTATCAGACATGTTTTGCAATTTGTCTCCAAAGAAAACTTCTTTTTCAATTCGGTTAAAATCAAGATCAAATACTGTAGACATAGCTGATGCATATACTGATCTTGCATCAATAGTGGCATTTAAATCTCTACCTTGATAAAGCTCTTTTCTCTTTAACCCAGGCCAATCAGAATAAACTTGGCTTTTCTTTAATAATCCACCGGCCATAAACAAAGCTGTACCATACCCATGTTCTGTTCCATTTCCTCCATTCTGAGCAATCGTTCTTCCAAACTCAGTAACTGTTAGGATTAATGTGTCTTTATAAGAATCTTTTAAATTAACTTTGAGATTTTCAATTATTTCATCCATTTCAAGTAAGCATTTAGTATGAGTACCATTAATTCCTCCTTGTGCAGCATGAGTATCAAATCCATTTACTTCGAATACAGCTACTCTAGGACCATCTGGTTTTTTTAAATACTCAGCGGCCTGCTTTGATAGGTTGCCATTCTTTCTTTTACCACTACCAAAACCCATTCCCATCATCTCTTCATTTTTTCTCTTTTTAATAAAATTCATCATATCCAATAGTTCCTCTTCAGAACTATCTGCATAAATTGATTTTAACAATTCAAGTGTATCTTCTCTAGGTAGGCGATCATCCGAAGGATAGTAATTATTGTTTTTAGGAACTCCCCTCAATAACAATGGCATAGGCAAAGATAATGCTAAACCATCTCCTTTATAATTTGCTATTTTCATTGCTCTTCCAAGCCAGCCAGTTTTTTCTTGATAAGGCACTTTTCCACCTGACTCCATTAAGTTTTGGCCCTCAAAATGAGATCGAGCTGTATACGGAATACTGGTTGCATGAACAATGGAGCCGGTATTGTCTTTCCAACAATTATAAAAAGCATTTAATTTAGGATGAAGAGCAAAATCAGAGTCCAGTTTAATAGGATTTTCAATTAAAATTTTTTTTCTTCTCTTCTCAAAATTTTTATCACCTATTACTGGTACGGCAGTCAATCCATCCATACCACCTCTCAACATAATAACTACCAGATTTTTTTTTCTTGATCCTGCAGCTAACACTGGAAAATTAAATCCAGCTAAAAATAATGTAGTTGCAGTACCTTTTAAAAAATTTCTTCTTGATATTTTCATGCTTTTAATACCTCTGGTAAGTTAAATAATAAAATATGTTTTTCCTCGTTAGTTTTTGCCTTAGATAAAATTTTTAATATTTTGTCAGGGTTATCAAAATTGTTCCTAACTATTTTTTCATGAATATCATCGCTTATCTGATCATTTACATTATATTTATGGAAAGCTTTTTTAGCATACATAATTCTTCTTATAATCATTTCAGTTGACATCCAGTCCTTTTCAAAATCTGAGAATCCATTTGGTTGTTTTTGTCTATAGGGATGACAACCTAAATCCTCTAAAAACCAACCTTGCCACCTTATATCTCCAAATGGTTTTAATCCTAATTTATGACTGTCAATCATTTTTTCTTTTGTTGGATAAGAATACGTTGATCCTGACATGTTTATTGTTGTAAGCCACCAGTTTTCAGGATTTTGAAATTTTCTGTATTTGTCATTATATTCAAATGCAACTTTAATTGCGGCTTTATGTACTTCAGGAAGAAATCCATCCGATTGTTCCCATGCTTTAACAACAGGTGCTATCATTTCAGGTGTCGGGCTGTCAGTAATTAAATATCTACAAAGTTTTGTAGCGATAAATTCTCTGCATGAGGGATGTTTAACTAAATCTTTAATTGCAAGCTCTATTCCTTTTCTCCCACGTTTATATTCTTTTCCTAGAACAATTTTTTTTCCTGGTTCGTGATATTTAGATATGAAACCAACATCATTTCCATTATCTTTTTTCTTTGTCCATTTTGGCCTCCAACCAGTCATTATTTTAGCTAACTCTATAACATCTTCTTGAGTGTAGCCCCCATCTGGAGAAATGGTGTGAAGCTCCATTAATTCTCTCGCGTGGTTTTCATTTATAGTTGCTGGTTTCTTTTCTTTTCTTCTCCATTCCTGTCGACCACTTTCTGACTTTGGTCCTATGTTATCTTTATTATCTAAATGCATTATCATTGGCCAAGCAAGTGTTGCTTGGATAGCCATAGTTTCAAATGTTTTGTCCATGTTGGCTCTTAAAAATTCTCTTTGATAAGCTCCAGTAGAAAAAGAAGCCAATGTTTGAGTATCACTAATCGTAAAATGATTGCCCCAAAAATACCAAAGTTTAGCAAGTACAGGATTATTGCTTCTTATCCCCTCAGAATGTCTTATACAAATTTCATTAGCTCGCCAAAATTCTTTTCCAGTATCATATCTTAGTTGACGTTCTGCTAGCCTAAGTCCTTCTGGATCATTTTTATATTTTTTTCTTAAAGTTGTATTTTCCTCAACTCTTTGAGTGATCCAATACTTTCTCATTTCCTTTTCTGAATAGATATGTTTTCCAGTCCAGTTGAATTCAGGAATTTTTTCAACTTGTTTTTGAGCCCAAACTAGTGGATCTGATGGCTCTTTTTCATCAGGCTTTAAACCAAATGCAACTTTTCTAAAGAAGTTTTTCATATTATTTTATTTTATCAATATCATGGATATTTGTTAAGGAATTATTAAATTCTTCGATATTTTCTCTTAAAGCTAAACTAGAAATTGAATAAATCATTATTAACAACAATACTAAAGGTAGTGAGGTAACAATTGACGCATTACTTTTGATTAACAAAATATAAAAAACAATAAATAAAGCTGAACGAATTAAAACTGTTTTTCTAAATACGCTTATTATTGAAAGAGAGTGTTTTAATAATTTAAAAAAACTCATCTGAGATGGGCCAAAATATCTTTTTCCTCTAATTGATGGAGTAGAAATTAAATCTTTTTCAATTTTTTTTAATGATCCAGAAAAACTATTCCAAGTAGATTTTTCATCTAACATTTTTTTAACAGTTACTTTTGAAAGACATGTGAAATTACCAAATTTAATAGATTGCCCTGTAAATGCTAAAGTTAAAAACTTATGAAATTGGTAACATAATTTAAAGAACATACTTTCTGATCTTTTAACCCTTTCACCTATTATAGATTTGTCTCCAGCTTCCTTTGATAATTCGATAAAGTTTTTAATTTCTTCAGGTCTATCCTCGCCATCGCCGTCCATAGGAATTACATAATCAAATTCCTTTTTTTCATAGATATATTTCAAACCTGAAGCAATACATCTTGCATGACCCCTGTTTTCTTTCATGTTAATGATTTCAATTGAGTGAATGTTTTCAATATTTGAGTAATCATCGATGATTTGCTGTGAAGAAGCATCATTAATTACCACTAATGATATTTCAGAATCTAAATCTTTTATCTCAAGATTAATATTTTCAATTAACAACTTCAAAGACTCGCGATCATTATAAACAGGTACTAAAATGAAATATTTCATAGATTATCTTGATCCAACACAGATACTATCAAGACACATATAATCTTTCAATTGATCAAGTTTCTCTTTTTCAACTATGCCTTCCCAAACAGGTCTTGATTTTAGATGATAAGACAAATTACCTGCATTCCACTCATCTCCAAGAACAACATTGATCTTAGAGCTAAATTGTTGATCCCAAGCATATTGGGTTTTCATCGCAATTTCTTTACCTAGATAATCTGTTCTCTTATCGTCTTTTGAGACCGAAACATAAGCGTAAAGAACAGGTGATAAAAAGAAGAAGAATAAAAACCCAACCATAAAAGATTTTAATTTTTTTAAATTTATTTGAGATTGAAATAAATAAACAATTAACGTTCCAAAGAATAAATAAAATGGTGTCATCCACATTGTTCGAATTTTTGAACCTGTTATCAATGAAGTTAAAAACACCAGTGTGATTGGCAACATATTAATTGCTAACAAAAATAATAAATATTTATCTTTAAAATTTATTTTGAATTTAAGTTTTTTGACCAATAACAAAGTTAAAATTATAAATGGTATTAATATACCGATTTGTTTCCCTAAAAATATTAATGGATATTTTATGTGATCAATGAAGCTTGATTGTTCTAAACCTGTTCTTGCAAGTCCATAGGTAATTGTAATGAATTCATTATTATTAAGCCAAATTAAATGAGGAACTAAAGCAACTATAAAGACTTCTATTGTAATCAAATATTTAAAATCAAACTTCCTCTCTTTTTTAAAAATTAAAAAAATAAATAAAAGTGCGATAGATACTAGTAAGTAAATGAACAAATATTTTGATAAAAATCCTAATGCACCAAATAAACCTATTAAAAAACAATCCCAAAACTTAATATTTTTTTCATTATAAATTTTCCAAGAATAATAAGCAGTTAAAGACCAAAAAGGTAACTGGGATACATTTACGTTAAACTCAGGTGTGGTAAAATTATAAAAATAAATTGTCTCAATTAATAAAACTGAAATTAAACCAAAAAATTTGTTTTTAAGTATTTCGTTCGAAAGTTTGAAAACATAATAAAAAGATATTATTACAAAAATTTGGCTTAATAAATAATAAGCCCAATCCTGTGAACCAAAAATTTGAAAAAAAACTTCTGGAAAAAAAGCACTCATAGGAGGATGCTTATTAAAACCCCAATCTAAATTGCTTCCCCAAGCTAAAGCTTCAATTGTATCTAAGGGTAAATTGTGATTTGTGAGAGTTGGAATCAAAGTCCAAAAAATTAGATGGGATGTAACAAAAATATAAAAAAGATTATCTATATTTTTGTTATTAATGGTCATTAAGTAAATATTTATAACAATTCAGCTTGCTTGACACCCCTATTTTGCTGAATATACTCCGGCCATTCAAAATTAAGCGATGCCTAAAACTACTAAAGTAAAGAAAAAAGTATCTAAAACAAAAACTAAAGTTGCAAGTAAGCCAAAGAAAACTACAGCTTCTCCAGCTAAAAAAGTTCCTATAAAAATTTCAAAAACTTATGTTCCAAAAGAAACTGAAAAATATATGTGCGAAAAACACAAAGTCTATTTCAGAATAAGATTAAACGAATGGAAGAAAGAATTAATTAAATCAAACAATGAAGCTCTTTACAATGGAAGTATGGATGACAATAATATTTCAGCAGATCTAGTAGATCAGGCAAGTTCATATATCGATAAAAATGTAGAGATGAAAGCAATTAATAGACAAATAAAATTAATTTCTGAAATCGACAAAGCTTTAAGAAGAATTATGGATGATACTTATGGATATTGTCTAGATACAGCTGAACCAATTGGTTTAAAAAGATTAATGGCAAGACCTGTTGCTAAATACACTATCGCTGCACAAGAAAAGCATGAAAAAGAAGAAAAAGTTCATGTCGATGATTAATTAAGGTCTTGGTATTTTTGCCTCTTTATCCATAAAGGCATATCCTTTTATAACAGCCTCACGTTCAGAAATTTCTTGATACCATCTAGATAAATTTTGATAATTTTTTAATCCAATATCATGCCATTCATGTCTTGCTAACCAGGGCCAAGTTGCAATATCAGCAATGGTATAATCATCTCCAGCTAAAAATTTAGAATCTTTTAATCTTGTATCTAATTCTCCATAAATTCTTTTAGCAATTTTAAAATATCTTTGTTCACCAAATTCACTTTTTCCAGGATTATAATGATGAAACTGGTGATGCTGACCAATCATTGGACCAATAGTTCCCATTTGAGCCATTAACCATTGATTAATCACCAACCGATCTTTTTCGTTATAAAACTTTCCACTTTTTTCACCTAAGTACATCAATATTGCACCAGATTCGAAAATACTTTTATTATTTTCATGATCAGTAATTACAGGAATTTTGCCAAATGGACTTATCTTTAAAAAATCTGGATTAAATTGTTCATCGTTTCCTATATCAATTTTAGTTACTTTATACTTATAGGCAATTTCTTCTAGCATAATACCTATCTTCCAACCATTTGGAGTATTAGCAGAAAATAATTCTATCATTTTTTTACACCAAGTCTCTCTTGAGCAGCTTTTGATGTAGTAGTGAATTCAAATCTTAATTTTTCGTCTGGTCTTGCGTACTTAAAACAACCTCTTGCAGCAAGAGCTCCTTCGTGAAAACCTGAAAGAATTAATTTTAATTTACCTGGGTAAGAACAAATATCGCCTATAGCAAATATACCATCAACATTAGTCTCAAAGTTTTCAGTATTTACTTCAACTGTTTTTTTATTGATATTTAATCCCCAATTTAAAATAGGACCTAGCTGCATAATCAAACCAAAAAAACCAAGAACATAATCAGATTGTAATTCTTTAATTTCTCCTTCATCATGTTTTATTTTCACAGTACTAATTTGATTATCTCCGCTAACAGAGTCCATTTGATATTTTGTGTACAAATTTAATTTTCCTTGGTCATTTAACTCTTTTACTTTTTGAACACTAGATTCAGCTCCACTAAATCCATCACGTCTGTGAATTAAATTTACTTTTGAAGTGTTTGACAATTCTATAGCCCAATCTAAAGCTGAATCTCCTCCTCCAAATATTGAGATAGTTTTGTCTTTAAAAATTGTTTTATCTTTAATTGAATAAAATAATGAGGATCCTTCAAATTTTTCACATTCTTTTACTGGAAATTTTCTAGGCTCAAAAGATCCAACTCCTCCAGCAATAATTATTGCAGCTACATCAAACTCTTGGTTTCCACTTGTTTTGACATGCCAACGATTTTCAACTTTTTTTAATTCCTCAACTCTTTCGTTTAAATGAAATTTTACATTAAAAGGTTTTATTTGTTGGAGGAGATTATTTGTTAATTCTTCTCCAGTGCATTCTGGTACAGCCGGAATATCATAAATAGGTTTGTCAGGATAAAGTTCGATACACTGTCCACCTGCTTTATCAAGATTATCAACTATTTCACATTGAAGTCCTATAATTCCAAGTTGATGAGCACAAAATAAACCTGTTGGTCCTGCTCCAATAATTAACACATCTGTTTTATTCATCTAAGCTTGCTTTTCTGGAATAGTAACTTCTAATCCATCTAATTCATCTGAAACAATCAATTGGCAACTTAATCTACTATTTTGTTTTGGTTCATATGCCATATCCAACATATCCTCTTCACCATCTTCTTTTGCTGGAAGTTTGTCTAACCAGTCTTCTTTAACATAAACATGACATGTAGCACACGCCATTCCACCTCCACAATCTGCATCAATTCCAGGAATATCGTTTTGAACTGCACCTTCCATAACTGTTAATCCATTTTGAATATCTATAGTGTGAGTTTTACTGTCGTGTGTGTGATAAGTAATTTTTGCCATGCATTATATATAGGTTTTTATCTAAAATGAGCAAGTAAGTAAAAACATACTTAGCAATATTTATACGTTCTGAGGTTCTGGTACTTCCTTTTTAAAAAAGTAGCTAGTGTCTTCAGTTTGTCTCATTATAGCTGGTAAAATTTCTTTGTAGGCATCAATTAAACCATCATTTGTTCTTGGTAACTGATCTTTAATATGATGATGAAGTTTATCTAAATTATAAGATGGAACTGTTGGAAACATATGATGTGTTACATGATATTCCATTTTCCAATATAAAAAGCTTAAAATAGGATTTAGATACATTTCTCTTGTTGTGTATCTATGATCTTTTATATTTCTTGCTAGACCCGCATGTTGAGTAAAAGAAACCAATTTGTGTAAAGTTCTTCCATAAAATTTTGGTAATAAAAAAAACAATACAGGTAACCAAGATGATGCAATTAAAGACCACAATATAATTGCAATCCAAATTGCAACAAAAATTCTAGAATTAAAAATAACTTTTGATTGAGCGTTTTCAGGAATGCAATCTTGCATTACTTTTGTTTTTACACCAAATGCATGTTGAATAATTTCATATGCAATACTTTTTTTAAAATAAATAAGTTCCATAAAAGGAATTAAATTCATGAGTAAATTTTTTGGTGTGTCTTTTAAATTATTTCCATATTCAATTTCATGATCAAATGGGTTTTCTGTTGAATATGTATTTCCATGATGAACAAAATGTGTGTATCTCCATCTTAATGGTTCAAAATTAGAAAGATAAGAAGAGATGTAGTAAAAAAATTCATTTAAAGCTTTTGATTTAAAAGCAGTTTTGTGACCTGTCTCATGCCATAATGGATTTGAAAAACCATAAATGTTTCCATAAACCAAAAACCAAAAAGCAGACCACCAAGTACCCCAAGTTATATAGGCCATAATTCCTGTTACTAATAACAATCCAAAAAAAACTGAAACATGTTGAAGTCCTTTGATGTCAGATTTTTTTGAAAGTTCTTTAAGAACCTCTATATCAACTTGGCATTTGTGCCATTTTTCTAATTTTACATCCATAATAAAAAGTATGTATAATAACTATACATAATTTTACCTAAGGCAAAAAAAAAGGGCAAGTACAAAATTGTACCTGCCCTTTTTTAAATTTTAAGTAAAACTACTACTTAGCTCTACCAGGTTGTTGCATAGCTGCTGCCCAAATGATCAGACCAAAAGCGATCTTGTTCAAGAAGTCAGCTGCGTTGTAAATCACGTTTAGTGAGTTAGCATCTACTCCACCTGTTAGGTAACCAAAAATGTAACCTAATGGGTAGATCGCCCAACCTACAGTAACGATCATTCTCATTGCACCAAAAGCAGTTACAAGTGCTTTGTTGCCACTTTTAGCTGCTCTCTTACCTGCTTCACCAGAGAATACTTCATATAAGATGTATACCCAACCAGCCATACCGATTATGAAACCAAGTGTAGCGTTGATGTATCCAGCTTCTCCTAAGTATCCACCTACTAGCATTACTAATGTACCAATCATTAGTCTCCAGAAAATTCCAGAGTCTGATTTGTTTACTGCTGATAGAACAAAATAGAATTCTAACATCAATAATGGCACTGTAATTAACCAGTCAATGTATCTGTATACAGTTGGTGAGTCACCAGTAGCGATCCATACATCTCTCATGTACATGTAGTGTACGAATGCAATACCAGTTACTAGACCAGCAACTGTCATTGAAACTCTCCATCCAGCTGGAACTGAACTTCTTTCTAAGAAAAAGAATACAGTAGCAGCTAAACAAGCCATAGATACTAACCAAAACGAAATACCTACGAAATCGTCTTGAGCCAGCATAGCTGTTTCAGCGTTTGCAACACCAGTTACACCCATAAGAGCAACAACTGTAAGAGCAAACAATTTAAGTTTTTTCATAAAAAACTCCCTCTTCGTTAGTTTTTATTTATTAGTTTATATAAACTAGACTTAAGTAACCCTAAGCCAAAGTTGGGGTTAAATAGCAAATTAAATTAGTTTTATGAAGACTTAATTGTCATTAATTTGCATTGATTTTACTGAATTTTTAAAATTAAATACAATTTATAAGTTAAAAACCAAAAAAATAACGAAAATCGAATCAAATTAGAATGACAGAAAAATTTCATAGTATTTACGAAAATTCCATAAAAAATCCTGAAGAATTTTGGCAACAAGCAAGTGAAGATAGCTTTTGGTTTAAAAAACCTACAAAAATTTTAAATAAATCTAATCCCCCTTTCTATAAATGGTTCGAAGATGGTGTTACTAACACTTGTTATAATGCTTTAGACATCCACATTGACCAAGGAAGAGGTCAAAAAACTGCTTTAATCTACGATAGTCCTATTACAGGCAACAAAGCTAAGTTCACTTATGAGGAACTTAGAGCAAAAGTATCAAGATTTGCAGGAGCCTTAAAACAACAAGGTATAAGTAAAGGAAACAGAGTAATCATTTACATGCCAATGATCCCTGAAGCGGTAATTGCTATGCTTGCTTGTGCAAGAATTGGAGCCATACACTCTGTTGTCTTTGGTGGATTTGCCTCAAATGAACTTGCAAGTAGAATTGATGACAGTAAAGCAAAGTTGTTAGTAACGGCTTCATGTGGTTTTGAACCTGGAAGAACAGTAGAATACAAGCCTCTAGTAGATGAGGCTATAAAAATAGCTAATCATAAAATTGAAAAGATGATTTTGTTTCAAAGACCAGGAAATGAAGTCAAACTAAATGCTCGAACAGAGATTAGTTGGGAAGAAGCAGTCTCAAGTGCAGAAGATGCTGATTGTGTTGAAATGAATTCAAATGAGTTTGCTTACATCCTCTATACATCTGGAACAACTGGAACACCAAAAGGTATTGTAAGAGATACTGGTGGCCATATCGTTGCTCTTAAATGGACTATGAAAAATATCTACAATATTGATACTGACGACATATGGTGGTCGGCTAGTGATATTGGTTGGATTGTTGGGCACTCATACATAGTTTATGCTCCTTTGTTCAAAGGATGCACTACAGTTTTATTTGAAGGAAAACCTGTTGGAACTCCAGATGCTGGTGCTTTCTGGAAAATCATTTCAGATTATAAAGTAAAATCATTATTTACTGCACCAACTGCATTCAGAGCTATTAAAAAAGAAGATCCAGAGGGTAAATTTTTCTCAAAATATGATTTATCTAGTTTTGAGAGCTTGTTCCTTGCTGGAGAAAGAGCAGATCCAGATACTATCAAGTGGGCAGAGAATTTATTAAAGGTTCCAGTAATTGACCACTGGTGGCAAACTGAGACTAGCTGGGCGATCAGCTCAAATTGCACAGGGATTGAAATGATGGAGACCAAATACGGTTCAGCTTGTAAAGCAGTTCCTGGATATGATGTAAAAATCGTTAAACCAGACCAATCTTTGGCTAAACCAAATGAAATGGGAGATATTGTTGTAAAATTACCTTTGCCTCCTGGAACGTTCCCAACACTTTGGAATGCAGATCAAAGATATAAAGAAAATTATATGACTAATTATGAAGGTTATTATCAAACTTATGATGCAGGTCACATTGATGATGATGGTTACATTTGGATTATGTCTAGAACTGATGACATTATAAATGTTGCAGGTCACAGATTATCTACTGGTGCAATAGAAGAAGTTTTATCCGAACATCAATCAGTAGCTGAATGCGCAGTACTTGGAATTGCAGACAAATTAAAAGGCCAATTACCAATTGGTTTAGTAGTTTTAAAATCAGGTGTTGAGAAAGATAATGAAACTATATCAAAAGAATGTGTACAAAAAGTAAGAGATAAAATTGGCCCTGTTGCTGCGTTTAAGACTGTTATTGTTATTAAAAGATTACCAAAAACTAGATCAGGAAAAATTTTAAGAGGAACAATAAGAAAAATTGCTGATGGTGTTGAATATAAAATTCCACCAACAATAGATGATCCAGTAATACTAAATGAAATAAAAGAAGATTTAGTAAAACATAAAATTTTAAATAATGGTTAAAACTTATATATTTTTAATTGCTGCAATTTTTTGTGAAGTTGCTGGAACAATGCTGCTACCAGTTTCTCAAAACTTTACTAAAGTTATACCTACTGTTGCTTTATCAATTTTTTATCTTTGTGCATTTTACTTATTAACTTTTGTTGTAAACAAACTTCCAATTGCAATTGTTTATGCTACATGGAGTGGTTTAGGAATTTTTACAATTGCTATACTGGGATATATATTTTTTAAACAAACTTTAGCTTGGCAAGCAATCTTAGGATTATTTTTAATTGTATTAGGTGTAATTTTAGTAAATAGTTTTACAGTTAAGCTTAACTAAATTGTAAAGGAGTTCCTTCTGGATCTCCTAAAATTTTACCTTCTTGCATTTTAACTTTTCCTGCAATGATAGTGTGAGTAGGTGTACCTTTAAATTTAAATCCATTAAATGGAGACCATTTACATTTACTTTCAATATTTTCATTTTTAATCTCAATCGTTTTGTTCATATCCACAATTGTAAAGTCAGCATCATATCCTTCTTTTATAAAACCTTTATTTTTTATACCAAAAATTTGAACAGGATTTTCACAAACAAAGTTCATCAATTGATTTAAACTTAGCTTTCCATCATTAATGTGATTTAACATTACTGGCATTAAAGTTTGAACACCTGGCATCCCTGAAGGAGTATTTGGATAAACTTTATCTTTATTCTCTTTTAAATGAGGTGCATGATCTGATCCAATAGTATCATTAAAGTTATTTCTGACCCCATACCATAATCTATCATAATGAGATTTGTCTCTTAATGGTGGGTTCATCTGAGCATATGTTCCAAGTTTTTCATAACAATCTGGAGCATAAAGAGTTAAATGCTGAGGAGTTATCTCAAAAGTAATGTTACCCTTGTGCTGAGAAAGAAAATCAATTTCTTCTTTAGTTGTTATATGGAGAACGTGAGCTTTTTTCTTATGTTTTTCTGCAATTCTAACAATTCTTCTAGTTGAAGCTATTGCACACTCTGCACTTCTCCAAACTGGATGAGTATGAACATCTCCCTCTTTAATTAATTTTTTATTAATTTTTAATATCGCCTCATCTTCAGAATGAACTGCAACAACTTTTGAAGCGTTTTGAAAAACTTTATCTATATCGTCTTCTTCGGCAACCAATAAATTTCCTGTGGAAGATCCTGCAAATAACTTAATTCCACAACAACCCTCCAAATCTTTTAAGCTAGCTAAATCATCTGCATTATCGGCAGTTGCACCAAAGTAAAAAGCGTAATTGCAATACATTCTATTTTTAGCGAGATCTAGTTTTCTTTGAAACTCTTTCATGTTTGAAGTTGGAGGATTAGTATTAGGCATTTCAAATACACTAGTAATGCCACCTGCTATTGCCGCCCTACTCCCTGAATGAAGATCTTCAGTATCAGTTGATCCAGGTTCTCTAAAATGTGTTTGGGTATCTATACAACCAGGTAGAACCATTTGATCTTCAGCATTAATTGTCTCTTTTGCATCATCTGAAATTTGACCAATCTTTTGAATTTTTCCATCTTTTATTGCAACATCGATATCTTTTAATTCACCATCGATGTAACATTGTCCATTTTTGATTATAAGATCTAACATTTGAAGAAAAAGTTATTATATTAAAATGATAACTTAATCAAATATGAATATCAGAAACGTTTACATTTTAGAGGATAGGTCAATTCTTTATATAAATGGAGAAGACTCAAAAGATTTTCTACAAAATCTTATTAGTAATGACATAAATAAAGTAAGTGAAGATAATAGTTGTTTTGCATCTTTGTTAACTCCCCAGGGAAAATTTTTATATGAATTTATAATTGTAAAACATAAATCAGGGTATCTTTTAGATTGTGAAAAGCGTCAAGCAGATGGGATGTTTAAACAGTTATCTCTTTATAAACTAAGATCCAAAGTTGAAATTCTTAATCTAAGTAATGAATTCGTTGTAGCAGCTTTTTCTTATGAAAAATTTTTGAAATTTGATGAAGCAAAAGATCAATCGGGATTTACTATTAAATATAGAGAGGATCCTGTTTTTTTAGATCCAAGAAATAAACAATTAGGAGCAAGATTAATCATTAATTTAGAAAAACTTTACTTATCATTAAAAAAATTAGATCTCCACGATACAGATGTAAACGAATACTATTCTTTAAGTCATAAACTAGGAATAGTTCCAAAAGATTTAAACAAATTGCAAGACAAATTATTTGGTATTGAGTGTAATTTTGAAGAACTAAATGGAATTGATTTTAAAAAAGGTTGTTACGTAGGCCAAGAAAACACGGCTAGAATTAAATTAAAAAATAAACTTTCAAAAAGATTAATGCCTATAAACATAATTCATGGAAAATTAAACGAAGGAGAAAGTATTTTTAATAATGAAAATGAAATAGGTAAAGTGTTAATAGATAATAATTACCCCTTTGCTTTAATCAAATTTTTAGATGAAAACTTTGATGAAAAACTTGAATTTAAAACTAAAGAAGCTTCAATAAGTATAAAAAAACCTGAATGGATTAGTTAAAATTGAAATTTGGTGCGGTCGGAGAGACTCGAACTCTCATGGACTTAGTCCACACGGCCCTCAACCGTGCCTGTCTACCAATTTCAGCACGACCGCGATATGTCTCATAATAAATGAATGACAAGTATGTTTCAAATTGGTAAAAAACTTCATGGAATTTACACAAGAAGTTCGTAAAGCAACAGATCCAATTTACCAAAAAATTTCAAAGGTTATGCCTGAAATAGAATGGTCAGTGCACGCACCTTATATACATAAAATTAATAAACTTAAAAAAGAAAAGAACGCAGTTATTTTAGCTCACAACTATCAAACACCAGAAATTTATCATGGTGTTGCTGATTTCTCCGCAGACTCACTTGCGCTAGCTATAGAAGCCTCAAAAACTTCAGCAGATATAATTCTAATGGCAGGAGTACACTTTATGGCTGAAACTGCAAAGTTAATGAGCCCAAATAAAAAAGTAATTTTACCCGATATGGATGCAGGTTGTTCTTTATCGTCCTCAATTACTGGTAAAGATGTAAGGTTACTTAAAGAAAAATATCCAGGAGTACCTGTAGTCTCATATGTAAATACTTCTGCTGAAGTAAAAGCTGAAACAGATGTTTGTTGTACATCAGCAAATGCAGTTAAAATTGTTAAATCTCTCGGAGTAAAAAAAGTTATATTTTTACCTGATGATTATCTTGCAAAATATGTTGCATCTCAAACTGATGTAGAAATTATATCCTGGAAAGGAATTTGTATAGTACACGACCAATTTAATAAAAAAGAAATTGAAGATATTAGAAAAAACAATCCTGGGATAAAAATTATTGCTCACCCAGAGTGTCCACCAGATGTAATCGAAGCCAGTGATTTTGCAGGATCCACTTCTGGAATGATTAAATATGTAAAAGATAATCAACCAAAAAAAGTAATGATGGTTACTGAATGTTCAATGAGTGACAACATTCAAATAGAAAATCCAAATGTAGATTTTGTTAAACCATGCAATATGTGTCCGCATATGAAAAAAATTACTTTACCTAAAATTTTAGATTGTTTGGAAAATGAAACTGGTGAAATTATTATGGACAAAGAAACTATTGATAAAGCTAGAATATCTGTAGAGAGAATGGCAGCTATTGGCAGATAATATAAGTGTCAAAAATTAAATTAAGTAAAGAATTTATTAAAAGTACTGTTAAGTTGGCTCTAAACGAAGATTTGTATCCTTCAGGAGATATCACTTCAGCATTAATTAATAACGATAAGGTTGTAACCGTTAAATTAATATCAAATCAAAATGCAGTTATTGCTGGATTATTATTTGTTAAACAAACTTTTTCCTTAATTGATAATAAAATAAAATTTATTGTTAAAAAAAAAGATGGTTCGAGAATTAAAAAAGGTTCCTTAGTTGCTTTGATTAGAGGTAAAGCAAAAAATATTTTAATTGCAGAAAGAGTAGCTTTAAATTTTTTGTCACATATTTCTGGTATAGCAACAAAGACCAATGAATTTGTTAAATTAGCTGGAAAAAAAACTAAAATTTGCTGTACAAGAAAAACAATTCCAAACCTTAGGGTAATTCAAAAATATGCTGTTAAGTTAGGAGGGGGTATAAACCATAGATTCAATTTAAGTGATGAATATTTAATAAAAGACAACCATATCGCAAGTTCAGATTTAAATACTTTGGTTACTCAGGCAATTAAAAACAAAAAAGGAAAAAAAATTACGGTAGAAGTTGATACAATTGATCAACTTAAATCAATTTTAGGATTAAAGTTTAATACCGTTCTACTAGATAATATGAACATTAAAAATTTAAGGAATGCAGTTAAAATTGCTAAAAAGTATTACGAAACTGAAGCTTCGGGCAATGTTAATTTAAAAACTGTTAAAGCGATTGCTTCAACTGGAGTAGATAGAATTTCCGTAGGAAGCATTACTCATAGTGCTACTGCAGTTGACTTTAAGCTAGAAATTTAACTTACAAACTTAGATAGATCTGGTTTAAAATAATTAGGGCCTTTCATAACTTTTCCAGCTTCATTGTAAATTGGCTTACCATTTTCATCTAATTTGCTCATATTTGAGTTTTGAACTTCATCAAAACATTTATCTAAATCTATTCCAAAGGCGTGTCCTGCTCCATACGTTACATACAAAATATCTGTAAGTGCATCAGCAACTTCTAATAAATCTTTATTATTCATAGCTTCTGTGAGCTCATCTAATTCTTCTTTAATTAAGTCTATTCTTAATTTATTTATTTTATCGGTGCTAAAAGATGGCTTAGTTTTAACATCTTGACCAAAAGTTTTCATAAAAGTTCCGACTTTACTAAAATTTGACATATTGCTCCTGTAAGTTTTTTAAAATTTATTGTATGAATATAATTATTTGTACTTAAAAAGTAATCAATGAAATTAAGAAAAGAATTTGACAGTATTGGAAGTATAAATGTCCCCAATGACAAATACTGGGGTGCCTCAACACAAAGATCAAATAAATTTTTTAACATCGGAAAAATTTTAGTTAATATTTCTATAATAAAATCTATTGCTATTATTAAAAGATCAGCAGCTATAGTTCATGCTAAAGATAAATTAATTAGTAGTAAGATATCAAAAGCAATTATCAAAGCTTCAGACGAAGTGATTAAAGGAAAATTAGATGAGAATTTTCCTTTAAAAGTTTGGCAAACTGGCTCAGGTACTCAAACAAACATGAATGTAAATGAAGTAATTGCTAATAGAGCCATTGAAATTTTAGGAGGAAAGAAAGGAACTAAAAAGCCTGTTCACCCAAATGATCATGTAAATAAATCTCAATCTACCAATGATGTTTTTCCAACTGCAATACATATTTCTGTTGCAACACAAACTTTATCTAAAATGTTGCCAAGTTTAAAAATCTTAGAAAAAGAATTGAAGAAAAAATCTATAGAATTTAAAAAAATAGTTAAAATTGGAAGAACTCATCTTCAAGATGCAACTCCTTTATCCCTTGGGCAAGAATTTTCTGGATATCATGCTCAATTAAAAAAATGTATTGAAAGAATCGAATATGCATTGAAAGAAATCCTATTTTTAGCTCAAGGTGGAACAGCTGTTGGAACAGGAATAAACTCAAAAAAAAACTTTGATAAAAAAATTGTTAAAGAAATCTCAAAATTTACTAAAATAACTTTTAAACCTGCACCAAACAAGTTTGCTGAACTTGCTGCACACGATGCAATAGTAAATTTTTCTGGAACATTAAATACATGTGCTGTTGCATTGATGAAAATTTCAAATGATATCAGATTTTTAGGATCTGGACCTCGAGCAGGATATGGAGAATTAATATTACCTGAAAATGAACCTGGCTCATCTATAATGCCTGGAAAAGTAAATCCAACCCAGTGTGAGGCAGTTACAATGGTGTGTGCAAACGTAATTGGAAATCACAATGGAATTACAATGGCGGGAACACATGGTCATTTTGAATTAAATGTATTTAAGCCATTAATTGCCCATAACATTTTACAATCTATTGACTTATTGGCAGACAGTACAAAAAATTTTGCCCTTTATTGTGTTAAAGGAATTAAAGCTAACAAAAAGAGAATAAAAGAGCATTTAGATAATTCTTTAATGTTAGTAACAGCTTTAGCTCCACATATTGGTTATGATAACGCTGCAAAAATCGCGAAGACAGCTTTGAAGAACAATACAACACTTAAACATGAAACATTAAAAAGAGGATTAATTAGTGAAAAAGACTATGAGAGAATTGTTGATCCTAAGAAGATGATTTATCCTACATAATTTTTTATTAGTTCATTCAATAAATTTTTGAGATAAATTTTATTTTGCAAGTTGTTTTCTTTTAGTAAAATATCATCAAAAGAATACTTAGATTTTTCAAGTGATTTTCCATCAATCTTGATATTCTTAACTTTAATATTTTTTTCATCAAAAAAATAAGTGAAATTAACATTAACTTTACTTATTTTTTTTCTCAAATTTTTTGGAGTAAGTAAGAATTTGTAGAGCTCATCAGTATTATTTATATTAATTTCAACGTTAGAATCTAAAATTAATTTTCCTTCTTTCACAAATACTAAGCTATCTAAAAATTCAAAATCAATATTATTTTTCCATGTCATTTTAGATTGATCAATATCCACTAAACCTTCTTGAATTTTTGATTTTATTAAAACATTTTTAAAATCATTAAATTGTTTAATGCTGTTTCCAGAAATAATTAAATAAAAATCAATATTTTTATTGTTTAAAATTTCAGTCTTTAAAAGCTCTTTAATTATTGTATTTGATGAAAACAAAGACGAGAAATTTAGTTTATTTGTATTACCCGTTATGTTTGAGTAAAATGGTTTAAAATTAAATTTACCAATGTAAGAAAACTCTGGATTTTGTAATTTATCAAACAATTTAAACTCAAACAAATTATCTTTTAATTGGTACTCAAATAAACTTTTTGCGTTTATTAAATTTATTTCTGAAAAACCTAAATAATTTGAGTCATCATATGAAGTTTGATTTTCTATTTCTAGTCTTAAACTTTCTATATTTATTTTAGAATGTATTGTTTTGTCAATTTTATCATCAAAAACTTTGATTGAATAAGGTAAATTAAATATCTCATTATTTGCATAAAGCATATTTTTAATTTCTTTAGGATCGAAAAAATATTCTGCGTTTTTGATGTTGTTAATAAATAAAACTTCATTTTCTAAACTTCTATAAAAAACATTACTTTTAAATATTTCAAATTTAAAATCATTAAAATTACTATCTAATAAATTATAAAAAAAATTATAATTTTCTTTGTTTAGATTAAAATTTGCTTCTTCTAAGATAACTTGATTTAATTTAATATTTTTTAAAGAAAAAAGATTTTCCAACGAGACATAAACTGTAAGTTTTTTTATTTCTGTAATTTTATCTTCTTGAGAATTAATTGAAGAATTATTTGTAGTAAAATGAGGTCTTGGTAAAAATTTATAATCTAAATCTTCTTGAAAATTAAACTCTAGGTTTAATTTGTTTTTTAAATTTTTTTTAATTTCTAAAGCTATATCTTCTTTATTGTGAATGTTTGGGAATGAAAGATATGATAAAAATAAAATAATTAGTGCGACAATAGATAAAAATATTTTATTGTTAATTAATAAATTTTTAAAGTTATCAACATTTAACTTGTTTAAATTTTTCTCTAATAGATTATTAATAAATTTACTGAATTTTTTATATAAATTAGCAATAAATTTAGGATTATTCATTTTAAGTAGTAATCTTATAAAACATTATTTCGAATGATAAATAGAGAATATTTAAATGATTTAAATGAAGCACAAAAGGAGGCTGTAATGCATCTAGATGGTCCTCTTTTAATAGTAGCTGGTGCTGGTTCAGGAAAAACTAAAGTTCTAACATCAAGAATAGCGAATATAATTAGGGAAAAAAAAGCTTTTCCTAATCAAATTCTTGCAGTCACATTTACAAATAAAGCTGCTAAAGAAATGCAAAATAGAGTTAGTAAAATTTTAGGATCTGATGCTATTGGTCTTTCTTGGCTGGGAACATTTCATTCAATTTGTGCAAAATTATTAAGAAAACATGCTTCAGCTGCACAATTAAACTCGAATTTCACTATTATAGATACTGACGATCAGATTAGATTAATTAAAAATATATGCAAAGCAGAAAATATCGATATCAAACAATTATCTCCAAGATTTATACTTGCAATAATTGATAGGTGGAAAAATAAAGGTTTTTATCCTGGCGAAGTAATTATAAATAAAAAAGATATATATGAAAAAACTGTTCTTCCATTATACAAAATATATCAACAAAAATTAACTGATTTAAATTCCTGTGATTTTGGTGATTTAATTTTACATACAGTAAAAATATTAGAATATAATCCTGATATTAGAGAAATATATTCTAAAAATTTTAAATATATTTTGGTAGATGAGTATCAGGATACAAATTTTATTCAAAGTAAGTGGCTTAATCTTCTCTCTGAAAAAAATAAAAATATTTGCTGCGTTGGTGATGATGATCAATCAATTTATAGCTGGAGAGGAGCTGAGATAAAAAACTTTTTAGAGTTTGATCAAGTCTATGAAAATACAAAAGTAATAAGATTAGAGCAAAATTACAGATCTTCACAAAATATTTTATCAGTTGCCTCGAATCTAATTTCCAATAATCAAAATAGAGTTGGAAAAACCTTGATTACTACCATGGAGGAAGGAGATTTAGTTAAATTAAACTGCTTTAAAAATGGTAAAGACGAAGCAATTGGTGTTTCTGATGAAATAGAAAAAAATATAAAAAAAAAATTTTCATATAATAATATTGCAATTTTGGTGAGAGCTATCTTTCAGACACGTGAATTTGAGGAAAGATTTCTCAAAATTGGTATGCCTTACAGGATATTGGGTGGTACAAAATTTTATGAAAGAGCTGAAATTAAAGACTGTGTTGCGTATTTAAGACTAATTCATCAAGAAAAAGATGACTTAGCTTTTGAAAGAATAGTAAATAACCCCAAGAGATCAATAGGTGATAGTACTTTAAAAAATATTCATGAGTTTGCTAAGGAAAATAATTTAAATTTAGAAAGAGCATCAATTATGATGCTTGAGCAAAATTTAATTAAGCCAAAAGCTAAAATTGGACTTAGTTTATTTATTAATTCTCTATTTAAATGGAGAAATGATTTAACTATAAAGAAATCAAATCACATTAAGTTATTACAAATTGTTTTGGATGAGTCTGGCTATTCAGCAATGCTTAAAAATAAAAAAGATTTAGATAATGAAAATAGACTAGAAAATATTAAAGAATTGTTAAGTGCTATGAAAGAATTTGATAATTTAGAAAATTTTTTAGAACATGTATCTTTGGCAACCTCTGTCGATCAAGAATGGGATGGTGAAAAAATTAATATGATGACCATGCATGCAGCAAAAGGTTTAGAATTTGATGTTATTTTTCTACCTGGATGGGAAGAAGGACTGTTTCCACATCAAAAATCAATAGAAGAAAAAGGTCAAAATGGTTTAGAGGAAGAGAGGCGTTTAGCATATGTTGGAATTACACGGGCAAAGAAAAAAGCTATTATTTCCTTTTCAATGAATAGATTTTATCAAGGAGATTGGATAGATAGTATGGCTTCAAGATTTATTGATGAATTACCAGAAAAATATTTAGAAAAAAATTCTTTCTTTGAAGAAGAAATTAACAATGATGATGATTTTGAGTTTAATCAGGATTTTGAAATTGAGGAAGAAACAAGAAGTCCTGGATGGATAAGATATCAAAAGAGAATTAAATGAGAAATCGAATAAAATTATTAAGGAGTAAATTTAAAAAATATGGAATTGATGGCTACATAATTCCAAAAAATGATGATTTTTTTACAGAATACTCAAAATTAAATCGATTAGAAGTTATTTCAAATTTTAGTGGATCTGCTGGCCTAGCTATAATTCTTAAAGACAAAAATTATTTGTTTACTGATGGAAGATACACAATTCAAAGTAAAATTGAGAGCGGAAAAAATTTTAAAATTTATGGATTTGAAAAATTAATAAACTGTAGTTTATTTAAAAATCTTACGCTTGGTATAGATCCAAAATTATTTACCAATACTCAAATAAAAAACTACTTTTTAAAAAACAATAAAATTGAATATATCGAAAATAATTTAATTGATGAAATTAAAAAACAGAAAAAAAATACTTCAATTCCTTTTTTTTCTTTAGATAAAAGTATTGTTGGTGAGAGTATTAATTCAAAATTAAATAAAATAACTAAATACTTAAAAAAAAATAAATCTGATTATATTTTTATTAGTGCACCAGAAAATGTTGCGTGGACTTTAAATATAAGAGGTGGAGATGGCCCCAATAGTCCAGTTCCCAATTCGAGATTGATAGTGAGTAAATCAAAAAAAATACTTCTTATAAGTAATCTTAAAAAGTGTAAGCAATTATTAAAAAATAAAATTATTAAGAAAGATGAATTTTTAGATGAAAATAATTTACCAAGTAGACTACTACATCTTAACGGAAAAAACTTTATAGTTGATGATAAATCTTGTTCAATATTTTATGAAAATTTAATTAAGTCTAAATTTAAAATAATAAAAAAAGAAGATCCAATTTATCTTTTAAAAGCAATTAAAAATAAAACTGAAATTAAAAATATGATCAATGCTCACATCTTAGATGGTGTTGCATTAACAAAATTTTTATACTGGATAAAAAAAATTAATAAAAAAAAAATTAATGAAGTTGAAGCTACTAAGAAATTAGAAAATTTTAGAAGATTAAATAAAAACTTTCTCTATCCTAGTTTTGATACAATAGCAGGCTCAGGTAAAAATGGAGCTATCGTACACTACCGTGCAAAAAAAGGAAATTGTAGAACAATTAATAAGAATGATATTTTTTTATGTGACTCAGGTGGGCAATATAAATATGGTACAACTGATGTTACAAGAACAATATGTTTTTCAAAACAAAAACAAAACATAAAAAATATTTTTACAAAAGTATTAAAGGGTCATATTGCAGTAGCTACAACTGATATTAATAAAAATGATACAGGTAAAAAAATTGATAAAAGAGCAAGAAAATTTTTAAACAAAAGTAACCTAGATTATGCACATGGTACAGGACACGGTGTTGGTTTTTTTCTTAATGTCCATGAAGGACCTCAATCAATTACAAAAATAAATTCGGTAAAAATTAGAGAGGGCATGATTTTGAGTAATGAACCTGGGTATTATAAAACCAATGAATATGGAATTAGGATTGAAAATTTAGTTTACGTTAAAAAAATAAATAAAAGTTTGTTATTTCAAAATTTAACAATGGCACCAATCGAGAAAGATTTAATAAATTTTAATTTATTAACATTTGATGAGAAAAATTATCTGTTTAAATATCACCTAGAAGTTTACTCAAGGATATCTAAATATTTAAATACAAACGAGAGAAGATGGTTAGCTAGTTTTATTTAGCATTTTCAAGAATTCAGTTTGGTCAATGACTTTTATTTTTAGCTGTTTGGCATAATCTACTTTTTTTTTAGTTGGTTTTTCTCCAATAATTAAAAAATTTAGTTTTTTTGATACATTGCTAATTGTTTTTCCAGAGTTTTCCTCAATTAAAGATTTAACTTCGGCTCTACTAATTCCATTTAATTTCCCAGTAACTAAAAAAGTCTTGTTATTTAATAAACCATTATCTGAACTTTGAATAGCATCTTTAATTAATAAAACTTTTTCTAATTCATTTAAAACTTTTTTATTATCCTCATTTGAAAAAAAACTCTTAATTGAACTTACTTGCGTATCACCAATACCATCAATATTTAGCATTTCTTCATAATCAATTTGTTTAGATAAATTTTTAAATTTTGTAAATGAAACAAAATGTTTAGACAATAATTTTGCATTTTCTAAACCTATATGTCTTATACCTAGAGAATATATAAATTTTTCTAATGAAATATTTTTTTTTTGTTCAATTGAATACTTTAAATTTTGAACTGAAAGTTTACCCCAACCATCTAAATTTTCAATTTTCGTAAAATCTAAATTAAAAATATCTTGAGGAAATTTAATAAAATTTAATTTATAAAAATTTTCAACTATTTTTTTTCCAAAACCTTCAATGTTAAGTGCTTCTTTTGAAACAAAATGTTTCAGTTTTTCAATTGATATTTTTTCACAATAATAACCCTCACTAGAACATCTCCTAACAGCATCAATTTTTTTTGTTACTTTGTTGAATTCTTTAATTGTTTCAGATCCACATGATGGGCAATTCTTTGGGGGAATGAATTTTTTTGAATTTCTCGATCTTTTTTGTTTATCTATTGAAAGTATATGAGGTATTACATCACCTGCTCTCTCTATAACAGCAGTATCACCTACTCTTATGTCCTTTCGGTTAATTTCATCCTCATTATGCAATGTTGCATTTGAAACTACAACACCACCAATATTTATTGGTTTAATTTTTGCAACTGGAGTTAAAGCGCCAGTTCTACCTATCTGAATTTCTATATCTAAAATTTTAGAAACTGCTTTACTAGATGAAAATTTATGTGCAATAGCCCACCTAGGAGCATTCGCAACATAACCTAATCTTTTTTGCAAATCAAAATTGTTAACTTTGTAAACTATTCCATCTATGTCAAAATCTAGATTAGCTCTATTTTTTTCAATTTCTTTATAATTTTCCATTAAATTTTCAACACCTGAAATTAACTTGTTCAACGGATTTGTTTTAAATCCCCACTCTGTTAATTTTTTAAGAAAATCATATTGATTATTAACCATTAATCCTTTTTCATATCCAAATGTGTAAGCTATAAATTTTAATGGTATTTTTTTTGTTTCTTCTGGATTTTTTTGTCTTAAAGAACCAGAAGCTGCATTTCTAGGATTGGCAAATTTGTCTGCTAAATTTTTAAAATCTTTGTTTTTAATAAATACCTCTCCTCTAATATCAATTTCTTCTGGGCAATTTTCTAATGGGATATTTTTTGGTATGTCATTAATAGTAGCAAGATTTTGAGTAATATCCTCACCTTCTTTGCCATCACCTCTTGAAAGACCTTTGTAAAATTTTCCGTTTTTATATGTTAGTGAAGCAGATATGCCATCAATTTTTGGCTCTGCAATATAACTAATTTTTTCTTTTTTAGATAAAGACAGAAAATTATATAATTTTTTTTCAAAATTTACTAAATCTTCCTCAGAAAATACGTTGCCCAAAGATAACATGGGAACTCTATGTGGTGATTTTTTAAAGTGTTTGGAAGGTTTATGTCCTACTGCTACAGATGGTGAGCTTTTTGATTTTAAAAACTCAAATTTGTTTTCTAAATCTAATATTTCATTTTTTAAGTCATCATAATTTTTATCATCAATAATAGGTTTGCTATTTACATAATAATTTTTGTTATAATTATTTAAAATTTTAACTTTCTCTAAATATTTTTTTTTTAATTCTTTTTTATTCATCTCATTCAAATAGAGATTTAAATTTTTCTAAAATGTAACTATTTTTTTCTTTTTGTTTTTTGCCAATTTTATTTGATATTTCGTAATCTTTATTAAAAATACTATATGAATTTTCATACCACTCAGAAGATTTATAATTATATCCTAGAAGCATTGCATACTTTTCTGCTTCTACACTTAAACCTAAAATATAATATACTTCTACCAATCTATGCAAAGCTTCCTCTGTATAAATCGTTGTTTCATAATCATCTATTACTGTCTTAAATCTATTTATTGCACCTATCCATTTTTTTTTATTTAAATAGTAACGACCTATATACATTTCTTTTGCTGCTAGAATATCATTAATATAATCAACTTTAAATTTAGCATCTATTGTGTAATCACTTTCAGGATATTCATTAATGACGATTTTAAAATATTTTTTAGAACTTATTAAAGATTGTAAATCTTTCTCTTCATCAACAATTTGTTCGTAATAACATATTGCAAGCATATAATTTACATAATCAAGTTGTTTATAAAAAGGGTAAACTTTTTTAAATCTTATTAATTCAGCTATTGCATCTCCGTAATAGTCTTGAGTATAATAGGAATATGCAGCCATTAATGCTGCTCTAGGAGCCCAGTCAGATTGAGGGAATAAAGATTCTGCTTCGTTAAATTTCTTCGCCGCATACAGAACATCTCCACCATCTAATGCTTCAAGACCTTCAGTATAAGCTTCATTAAATTGAAGATTTAAACTTTTTTCTTTAATTATATCTACTTGTTTTACATCCTTAGTGCATGAGCTAGTTATTAAAAGGAATAACAAAAAAGTTAATAAGTAATAAAATCTCACAGATAATATTTAATATATTTTAGATAGTTTATATAGGAAAAAAATTTTTTGCGGAACTTAGTTTGTTTTAAGCTATCGATTTAAGATAGCTTCTATTTATTAAAGTATGAGGTAAACTTTTTTCTTTAATTTCTAATATTGAAAAATTTTCTTTATTTGAAAATACTTTTCTGAGTAATTGATTAGTCAAATAATGACCACCCTGTGAACAAGTTATGTTTGCAATAATTCTATAACCAGAGGTAAATAAATCTCCAATACAATCTAAAATTTTATGATTAACAAATTCTTTTTCATTTCTAAGCCCTTCAGGGTTTAGTATTTCTTTATTTTTAACAACAATAGCATTTTCTAAACTTCCACCTTTAGCTAATCCATTTTTTTTAATCATTTCAATATCCTCAAACAGACAAAATGTTCTTGAATTGTAAACATCAGATAAATCATCTTCATACACTTTAAGTTTATTTCGTTGATTTCCAATAACAGGATTTTTATATTTGAGTTCGAAGTCAATATCTAAACTTAAAGTTGATGGTTTTATATTTATATAACGGTCACCTTCAGAATAACTTATTTCTTTATTTATCTTAATTATTTTTATTGGTGAGTCTGAAATTTCTATTCCAGCTGAAATAATTTTTTCTATAAATATTTTTGCAGATCCATCTAGTATTGGAACTTCCTCATTATCAATTTCAATTAAGGCATTATCTATTCCTAATCCAAATAATGCACACATTAAATGTTCAATAGTTGAAACCTTAGCACCAAACTCATTTTCAACTGTAGTGTTTAAAGATGTGTTGGTAACGTTCATAAAATTTGGATATACCAAATTGTTACTTTTTAAATCAACTCTTTTAAAAACTATACCGTGGTTGGGTAATGCAGGTTTTATACTTACATTCACATCCAGACCACTATGTAGGGATATTCCACTAAATGAAATATTATGTTTAATAGTTTTTTGAGTTAAATAAGACACCTTCAATTCTTAGTTTGAAAATTCAATTAATTAAAAACAACTATTGTTACAAGAAAAAACAAAATTAACTGAATAATTGAAAAAATTTTTCAAAAAAACCCTGCTTTTGGGAAGATTTTGAAGTTATACGAACCTCATTAATATTTGAACCATTTAACAATTTTTGTGCCTTCTGTGAAATATCTATTTCTTCATCTCTATAAAAATTTTTAATATATGCTTTGTCCAAATAATTATTAACTCGAATTTGGTATTTTTTTAAAATATTTTCTATTTCATAAACAATCAAATTTGAAATTGAAATTAATTTAATTTCTAAAAATATTTCGTCACTATTAATTTTATCTCTCAGAGATGAATAGCTTTCACCATCGATTATATATTTATTTATTAACATATGCATAAGTTTGTATTGATTATAATTTTCTTGAAATAAATCCTTTATATCTGAGAGAATTATTTCTAAAAATGTATTTGTAATATTTCCAGAAT
>NZ_JBNAJZ010000006.1:0-94000 GCF_052047555.1 Candidatus Pelagibacter sp. HIMB1746
ATATAAATCTTCAATTTTATAATTATTGTAAATTTTTTTTATGTGAAAATTTATTTTTAATATTTCATTATCATTAATATTTTCATCATGATAATAGGTTAAAATATTAATTAAGCTTTTTTTAGCTTTGTAGTTATTTGGATCTAATTTAATAACCTTAATAAAATTAGCCACAGAATTTTTATAATCTCCAATTTCCTCATAAGCTATACCTAAATTAAAATAGGCACCCAAGTTAGGTTGATTAGCTATTGAATTCTTGAATGCAAGAATGCATCTATTAATCTTGCCTAATTGAAACAATGATGTCCCAATATTGTTATAAACTTTATAATTTTCTTTTTTATAATTTAATAATTTTTCGTAATACTTTATCGCATTTTCATAGTCTTTTAAATTGAGATAGATTGAACTAAATAGTTTTAATATAGTATATTTGTCTGAAAAGTTTTCAGAAATTAATTTGGTTTTCTCTAAAGCATCATTAAAATTATTATTCTTTATATCTTTTATAATATTGTTTATTTCATAATGATTTTGCTTTTGATCTGTCATTTATAATTATAAAATAAAATAAATTGTTATTATGCAAAAAATTAAATAGTTAATTTAGTTTTTTATAAAAAGATAGTTGCTTAATCATATAAAAGCTAATATTTTCAATATTATTAATTTAATATGCGGGCATAGCTCAGTGGTAGAGCGTCTCGTTGCCAACGAGAAGGTCGAGGGTTCGACCCCCTTTGTTTTATTCACTTTCTGATATTTATAAGTTGTTTTGACACACTGATGACACAGAAGGAGATAAACAATGGCTACATTAAGAAGAAGAAAGAATAATTGGCAAGCAATTATAAGACTAAAAAATTATCCAAATATATATAAAAGTTTCAAACATTTAAAGGATGCAAAACGATGGGCATCCGAAACTGAGATAAATATCCAGCGGGAAGATGCTGGTATTTTTTATCATCAATATCCCAGCTTTAAATTTATTTTGAATAAGTATTTGAATGAAGTTTCTGTAAAAAAAAAGACTTATAGAGATGAAAGATACACAATCATAAACTTATTAAAAGAACCTTGGATAAACTATTCAATTAATAGAATTAGTCCCAAGATAATAGCTGAGTATAGAGATTTTTCCCTTAGAAATGTTTCAGGAAATACAGTTAATAGAAGATTAGATGTTATATCTTCTATTTTTACTACTTGTAAAAAGGAGTGGGGTTATCCAGTTTTGAATCCATTAAGCTCTATAAAACGACCTAAACGTGGAGAACCAAGAAATCGAGTATTAAATAAGAATGAAATAGAAAAGATATTATCTGACAATACTCTGGATACAAATTTTAGAAATATCATTTTAATAGCCCTAGAGACAGGCATGAGAAAATCAGAAATACTATCAATTAAAGAAGAACATATGGATGGTGATTTATTAAAGATTCCAGTTGCCAAAGTCAGAGGCAGAATAATTCCACTAACAAAAAAAGCTAAGAGCGTATTACTAATGTCTGAACTTCCTTTTAAAATCAATAAATACACACTTGGTAATAAATGGAGGAAATTAATGAGAAAACATCAAATAAAAGGCGTATGTTTTCATGATTTAAGACACACAGCTCTTACTAATTTATTTTTGAACAAATCTTTGAGTGTGCCTGAGGTTATGCTTATCTCAGGTCATTCAGACCCTAGGATTTTATTAAGAACATACACTAATTTAAAAGCTCAAGATTTAGCAGATAAGATAGGATAGTTTTAATTACATAAAACTAAACATTAGGACACTTTAGATAAATAAGTGCCACTTTAGGGAAAGGTACCCATTTTATAAGAAAAAAAAAATTTATATTTATTCGTCTCATTATCTGTTTTTTTACTCTTGTTACTCGTTTCCGGTAATGGAGGAGAATTAAAAGAAAGAACTAGTGATATTTGCTCCAAGAGGACAAGTACTTCTCATGAATTGAATTACTTGTGTCAATTAGAAGTTCCCAAGTATCTTTACCAGCTATTATATTATGCTTTTTACTTTCACTTAAAACATCAATATTTTTATTAAAATGTTCAGGAAGTAGGGGGCCTGTAGCTTTTACATTAATATTTGCTTTTACAATCTTCTTAAATGAACTTTTCATTTGTGCTTTTAGACTTAACTCATAACCATAGCGAACTATGAAGCTGTCATGAATAGGCAGTACAACAACACCTTCTCTTAATAAACTAAGCATAACATCTTCTGCTATAACAGAGTCTAAATACATAAGTTCTAAACCTATACCAGTTCCAAAATACTTTGATATTTTGCTGTGGGTTTTATTTACAGCCTCTGTAAGTTGTTGATGTGACATGTTTAAAACCTTTAAGTCATCTTTGGATAACCTGAACCTATTATTTTCATCATTAATAATAGCGTTGACATAGGTTTTAACTAAATCTCTTTGTTGTTTAGAATGCTGATGTCCTAAATTATAAAGGTCAACATCGTCATCAATAATTATATTTTCCTTAGCATACAACAACCTTAGAGACATTGTTGAATAATCACATTCAGAGGTTTTATAACCATCAATAGTTATGTGTGGTCTATACTTACCAGGTAAACTTTGCCACCATCCACCATAGAATCTTCCATGAAGTCTCAAGTTATTTTTAGAGAATATTCTTTTTAGAGTTACATGAGAAAAATTAAGAGAATGATGAACTTGTTCTTTCCAAAAATATTTAGATTTTTCTTTATAGTAACCCTTCTTTAATTCTTCCTCCAAAACTAATAAATCATTGTCTTTAATATCAATGCACACACAATGCTTAAGTAAGCTTTGATTAATCTTATTTAAATTGTCTTGATACTTTTTTACTAACGAATTGTTTGGTGTCTTAACTGTTATCTTTTTATATTTATTATTTATTTTAATTTTATCTCTTAAAATTATTCCATTCTGTTTATCATTTTCATACTTCCTCCACACTAAACCTATACTTTTAAATTTTATTATGAGTTTTTTAGAAGGAAAAATACGTGTTGATTTTCTTTTAATTTCAGTACCTAACTTGACTTTTATATAATCATTTAAATTTAAATAATCGAATATTCTCTTGAAAACTCTATAGCTACTCTTACCAGTGAATGATTTTGCTCTTAAAGAAAAATAAACCCATGATTTTGGTAAAGAATAATAACTTTGATAAAGTGAATTTATAAGCTGTCCTAAAACCTTTTTTTCAGCTTTAATTGCTGATGGTGTTATTCCTTTTTTACTTTTTCTGTCACTATCAAAATTTTTATAAATTGAAAAAATAATTTCATCTAAAATATTATCTTTAGACTGAAGGAATAAACTTAGGTTTTTATCAAACATAGATTTAACAGAGTAATTTCTCCTCTGTTGTGACAGAGTTGTGACAAGCGAGGTTGTGTGAATGATTTCACAAAGTAAACCAAAGGGTTTCTGTAGGTTTAACACAGGCTCATAAGCCCGAGGTCAGTGGTTCGATTCCACTTCCCGCTACCAAAACCTTTGGTTCCTCAATAAAACAAACCTGTCAGTTCTGTCGGTTCGAACCTAAAGTAGAACATATCATTACTATCATCAATCTATTTGTGACCCTGGTGTGACACATATTTTCTATTTGAAGTGGTAAGGGGGAAATTATTTTGGGTGACTATACAATTCCCTTGAGAGATTTTTGTGTTAAGATGTTTTATGAAAAAAAATTTTTTTTTAATAATTACAATATTTTTAATAAATTTAGATTTTAGTTTTGCTAGCAATCATTATCCTATAACAACAGAGTCTAAAATTATGATTGAAAGAGGAAAATTGGCTTATCAAAATAATTGTGTTTCTTGTCATATGGCAAACTTATCTGGTGCAGAAAATTGGAAAGATGTTGATGAAGATGGTCACAGAAAAGCCCCACCTTTAAATGGCACAGGTCACACTTGGCACCATGATGACAAAACTCTACATGCTATTATAAAATATGGTCTTGCAAAATTAGTAAAAAATTATGAAGGAAAAATGATGGGCTTTGGTGACAAATTGTCTGATAAAGAAATTGATAGTGTTTTGGCTTATATCAAATCTTTTTGGTCAAAAGAGAACTATGAATACCAATTAAAACTGAATTAACATATTGAATTTTAATATAAAATTCCTAAGTCTAACGAATGATTAAACATTTATTTATTATTACAATTTCTATAATTCTATCAATCTCAACTGCATTTGCTGATAAGAGCATGATGATAGGTAAAAAAGGCAAACAAGAGGACGTCACTAGAGTTATCAAAGTATTGATGTATGATAATTATTTTGAACCAAGTTCCTTTCAAGTTCAGTCAGGTGAAACTATAAAGTTCGAAGTAGAAAATGTTGGTGAACTAGTTCATGAATTTAATATTGCAAACCCGAAGATGCATATTCAACATCAATCTGAAATGCAAAAAATGGTTGAAATGGAAATTTTATTTGCTGATAGCATTGATAAAGATAAAATGAAAAAAATGTCAAAGATGGACAAATCAATGGCACATAGTCATGCCAATAGTGTTTTATTGGAACCTAAAGGTAGTAAAGATTTGATATGGAAATTTGAAAATGCTTCCAATGTAGAAATTGCCTGCAATGTACCGGGTCATTATGATGTCGGTATGATAGCTAAGGTAGCTATAAATTAAAATTTAAAGTTGGAAAAAACTATATCATTTAATTGGTCTTGTAATCACACTTGGAAACGAAGCGCTAAGAACACCGCTTGGTGTTTGTTAGGTTGTGCAATTGGAGACTTTGGAACTATTTTATATTTTCAAATAACAGGTATTCCATGGCCAGTTTTAGCTATTATGACTTTAGCAATTATTAATGGTTTAATTACAAGTATTATTTTAGAAACTATAATTTTAATCAAACAAAATTTTAAATTTAAAGATGCTTTAAAAACTGCCTTAGGAATGAGTTTTATCTCAATGGTTAGTATGGAAGTTGCAATGAATTTGACAGATTATCTTTTAACAGGTGGCGCTATGTTAACTTGGTGGGTGGTACCAATAATGCTGACAGTGGGTTTTTTAACTCCATGGCCTTATAATTATTGGAGATTAAAAAAATTTGGAATTGCTTGTCATTAAATATAATAATGAAAAATACTTCAAAAGACAAAAAACCTGTAAGAAGAGATTTTCTATTCACTGCCTCTTACGCTGTTGGAGCAGTTGGAGTTGGAGCTGTAGTTTGGCCTTTAATTGACCAAATGAATCCAGACGCTTCAGTTAAAGCATTAGCGAGTACAGAAGTTGATGTAAGCGCTTTAAAACCTGGTAACACAATTACAGTTTTATGGAGAGGTAAACCAGTTTTTATCAGAAGAAGAACTAAAATAGATATTGAGAGCGCAAGAAAAGTAAATTTAAACGAGCTTAAACACCCAGAAAAAGATGAAGATAGAGTAAAAAAAGATGAATGGCTTGTAATGATTGGAATTTGCACTCACCTTGGTTGTGTTCCTTTAGGTGACAAAGGTGAATATGGAGGATGGTTTTGTCCATGCCATGGTTCACATTATGATACATCAGGAAGAATCAGAAAAGGGCCAGCTCCTACAAACTTAGAAATACCAAAATACGAATTTGTTGGAACTAATGTAATTAGAATTGGTTAAAAATAATTTAACACAAAAATCTCTCAAGGTAATTGTATAGTCATAATAAATATTTTCCCCCTAAGTCATATAATTAAAAATTTGAATGACACACTCTTGGCACAAGAAATAAATATTTTGATGGATTTTGTCTAAAAAGTATGGTTTTCTAATATTGTAAAAGTTAAATAACTTAATAATATCGAGTAAATTTAACAAGCGGGCATAGCTCAGTGGTAGAGCGTCTCGTTGCCAACGAGAAGGTCGAGGGTTCGACCCCCTTTGCCCGCTCCAAATAAAATGTGTTAAAATCAAAATTTATAACTTCTATTTTTCAAAAATATTTAAGTTATCGAGATATAAGAACACTCAAAAATAATTTAATTTATTATTTTTTATTTAGAATCATAAGGAAATTATTATCCAGTAACATAATTTTGAATATTTATAATTTTAAGGTTTATGGAAGTATTAACAAATACAGGACTTCATATTTTTTGTTAAAAAAATGTGAATTTGGAGATATTCATGAACTTGAAACAATAAAAAAATTTTCAAGTAAAAATAAAATTCTATTTTTTGATTGTGGAAGCAATTATGGTTTTTATTCACTTCATGCAGCATCTCTTTCCAAACAAAATGAAATTATATCAATAGAAGCCTCTAATGATACATTTGGTGAATTAATAAATAATTTAAATTTAAATAACTTTTCTAATATAAAACCATTTAATTATGCAGTTTCTGATATAGACGGAAAAATAATAACTTTAAAAGAGAGTAGAAAAGATTGGGAAAGTTCATTAGCCCATCAAAATTATAATTTTCATAAATCTAGTAAAATAAATACAATTAAAATTGATACTTTGGCTAAAGATTATGAACTAGATAATTACAAAGTAATTATAAAACTAGATATTGAGGGAAATGAGATAAAAGCAATTGAAGGTTCATTAAGATTAATTGAAAAATCAAATCCTTTAATAATTATAGAATTTTCAAAGTATATTTTTAATAAAGATGAGAATATTAAATATTTAAAAAATTTTTTAATAAAGTATGATTACTCTATTTATGATACAAAAAATAGAAAACAAAAATTAGAAAATATTTTGATTAGATTAAATAACTTAGATAAAAAATATCAAACTATTGGAAATTTTTACTTAATTAAAAATTCCTCAACATTTTTAAGAAATTTTCTTAACAATGAGTGATTTAACAAAAAAAAAATGTTTACCTTGTGAAGGTGGTGTGATCCCTTTTGATATTTCCGAAATACATAAATATCAAAAGAAGGTTGATGGCTGGGATATAACAGAGAACGAAAATAAAGTATTTTTTTTACATAAAAAATTTAAATTTGAAAATTTTATAAAAAGTCAAAATTTTGTTAACGAAGTTGGCAAAATTTCTGAGGAAGAGGGTCATCATCCAGACATAAGTTTTGGTTGGGGTTATGCAGAAATTAAAATTACCACACATGCCATCAAAGGCCTTTCAGAAAATGATTTTATTTTAGCTGCTAAGATAGATCAAATTACTAATGCCTGAAATGTCTTGTCTTAGAAAAGACTAGAATAGTATCTGTTTCGTTTGCAAATTTAATGATTTCTTTGTCTCTGATTGATCCAGAAGGTTGAATTACAGCTTGAACTCCTGATTGAACTAATTTTTCAATTCCATCCACAAATGGAAAGAAAGCGTCTGATGCTGCAACCAAATTATCTCCAAATAAATTAAATTTTCTCATTTTATTAATTGCTATCTCACAGCTATCTAATCTGCTTGGTTGACCTGATCCAATACCAACAATTGACTCATCTTTTGCAAGAACAATTGCGTTTGATTTGACATATCTACAAACATTGAAAGCAAAAACTAGATTTCTAAGCTGCCTAGAGTTTGGTTTTCTTTTAGATACAATTTTAAAATCTTTATTTTTGAATATTTTTAAGTCTTCAGATTGAACTAATATTGCTTCATTTGATGAATTGAATTTTGTAATTTCACTGAGTGAATAATTTGTTGCATCAATTACACGTAAATTTTTTTTAGTTTTAAGTATTTTTAGGGAATCACTATCAAAACCATTAGCAATAACTACTTCTAAAAAAAGTTTATTTAGTTCAACTGCAAGATTTTTTTTTATTTTAAAATTACAAGAGACAATTCCACCAAAAGCGCTTATGGGATCACATGCTAATGCAGATTTATAGCTATCTACAGGATTTGATTTTATTGAAACACCACAAGGGTTTGCATGTTTTACAATTACTGTACCTTTATTTTTTGGTAATGATTTTGAAATAGTCAAGGCGGCAAATATATCATTATAATTATTATAACTTAGTTGTTTTCCATGAATTTGTTTTAAATTAGTTTTTAAATTTTTTGAATAGTATCCACTGAATTGATGTGGATTTTCTCCATACCTAAGTTTTTCAATTAAATTTGCAGAAAAAACTTTTTTATTTGGCAGGTGTATATTTGCTTTTTTATTAAAATAGTTTGAGATTATCGAGTCATAGTAAGCAGTTTCTGTAAAAGCTGTTCTTGATAGTTTTTCTCTGAAATTTAATGATGTAGCTCCGTTATTTTTATTCATCTCATCAATTAATTCTTGATATTGATTAGAAGAGGTAATCACGGTTACATCATTATAATTTTTAGCAGCAGACCTAACCATTGTGGGACCCCCCACATCTATATTTTCAATTATTTTTTTATGATTATTTGTAGTTTCTAAAGTTTTTTCAAAGGGATAAAAATTTACAATTACTAGATCAATATTTTCAAAATTGTTTTTTTTTAAGTCATTTAAATGTGTTTTATTATTTCTTTTATTAAGGATTCCTGCATGTATTTTTGGATGTAAGGTTTTAACTCTTCCCTCTAAGATTTCAGGTGAATCTGTAAAATCAGATACTTCTAAACAATTAAATTTTAATTTTTTTATTTCTTTATAAGTTCCACCAGAACTAATAATTTTGATTTGATATTTTTTTAAAATTTCTAAAACTGGTTTTAAATTATTTTTATCTGATACAGAAATAAGAGCTGTCTTTATTTTTTTCATTATATTTTACTTATTTCCCATTTAATTATTTGTTCACTTTCATTACTCATGCCTGAGATAAATATATTTTGGTTTTCTTGATAAGAATTTTTATTACCGAAATATAAACCATTATCAATATTTATATCATAGTTATCACAACTAAATTGCCAACCTTCATCTTCTAATTGTATTAATATAAACTTATTATTTTGTGTTTTCATAACCTTAGAGTCGGGATGAAGATGAAATCTAATATCAAATTTAATTTGCTTATCAGGATCTTTTCTTACTATTTTATCATGACCAATAAATTTAAATTGTTCAGGATAGAATTCTATTTCTCTATGATGATCTAATTTAAACTTTTTTAAGTAACCATTATGACTAGCTGAAATTTTCCAATAATTCTTCTCAAATACTATATTTTTATTTTCAATTTTTAAATCTTTTTGTATCAAAAAATTATCACCAGCTTTAATAAAATCACATGAAGAATAATCTTCAATTGAAAGTGTACTTTGCAAAGCAGTGCTTTTGGAAAATTTATTCAGTCTGTTTTTTGGATCTGGATAATATCCAGAATTTGAAATTAATTTTTTATCGTTAGAAAAAATTTCAAAAGATAAGGCGCCTGCCTGATAATTTTTGGTATATATTTTTTCAGGATTTGATCCAATGTCAGCTGCAAGGATAAATTTTTTATTTTGTAATATTGTATATCCAGCTAACTCATTAATTTGATTTTTAAAAGTATATCCAAATCGTTTTAAATATTGGTCAAATTCATTATGATTAGATGAATAATTTCCATTAAAAAAGATATCTTGTTTTATGTTTTGCCATATAAAAGCATAACTGGATCCTAAATAATATATAGTTTCATCAACATATTCTGGAATTGGATTTTGTGATTCTTTAAACCATTCTCTAATAATGATTAGATATTTAAGATAAAAAACTAAATTTTGAATATTTCTTGATTTGGGAAAACCTTGTTTATCAAGAGAGTTTTTGATTAAATTTTTTAATATATTTAAACCACTGTCTAAATAATTTTTCTCATCTTTATACGCTAATCCTGTTAAAATTATTGCGGCACAACCAATCAGTTTTTCTTCTGTTTCATCTAAATTTTTGATCTCATTTAATAAATGGTTAGTTTGTTTTTGAAGCATATGATTAAAATATAATCTATATTCCTCATTACTATCTTCATAAGTTAACTGATGATTGGAAAGCCAAGCAATAATTCTTTTTGCAGTAATATTGAATTCCCAAATATTTTCATCAAATTTTTCATTTTTATTAATCCAATTGAGAATAATTGATTGAGTGGTTTCTTTAGATGATTTTAAATCCAAACTAAAAAACCAAAAAAAATTGTTTAGTTTTTTAAAGTCTTTAGAAGAAATATTGTTTGTCCAGATAGTTTCAGTTACAAAATCTTCAATTTTATATTTTTTTTTCTGATACTTTATAATTGAAGATAAAAGATGAGGACTTGGTTTATATTCAAAATTGTTATTAAAAGTTTTTGAAATTCGTTTTTCATAAAAATTTGAATTTTTATATAATTTTTTAAATGAAGATTTTAACTTAAAAAATATTCCATTAGAAAGATTTAAGGAATTTTGAGATTGCATTAACTTATTTTGTTTTTAATAAATTAATATTCTTTTTAATATCTCCATCATTGCTTTTAAAAACCGTTGTACCAGATACAAGAATATTAGCACCAGCTTCAATTGCTATTTTACAATTATCAAAATTTATCCCACCGTCTATTTCAATATCAAAGTTAAGTTTTTTTATTTCTCTAATTTTTTTTAATTGTTTAATTTTTTCTAAAACTTCTGGCATGAATTTTTGTCCACCAAACCCAGGATTTACACTCATTATTAAAACTAAATCAATTTTATCTAAAAGATTTTTTATTAAATCTATACTTGTTTCAGGATTGAGAGAAACTCCTACCTTTTTTTTTAGATCTTTTATTTTATTTATTGAATCTTCTAAATTATCAGTTGCTTCTGGATGCACAGTAATTATATCTGCACCCGCATCCGCATAAGCTTCTATGTATTTATGTACTGGAGAAATCATTAAATGAACATCAAATTTTAATGAACAATGTTTTCTGAGAGCTTTAATTACTGGAGGGCCGATTGTTAAGTTTGGAACAAAGTGTCCATCCATAACATCTACATGAATCATGTCAGCCCCTCCTTCCTCAAGTCTTTTTATTTCATTACCTAATTGGCTAAAATCAGCTGATAAAATTGAAGGTGATATTTGTATATTTTTCATCGATATCTAGATTTACTAGTATCAATTTTTAAAATTTAATTGAATTAAAAAATTGATAAATCTGCCTAGAAATTTCACTTTCAAGAGGAAAAGACAACATCCCCATAACTGAATATCCCAAGATCCAAGGCATCAAATAAAATCTAATCATGAAAAAGAACCAAGCTACGTAAAGTGGCACTAATGGTTGTATAATAAATGATGGTGTGACAAGCTTAAAAATTCTCAATATGGGATTTGTAAATTTTACAAAAACTTTCATAAAGAAAAATTCAGAGTCTTCTCTTTGAAAGATATTCATTGCTACTCTTCCAACTAAAGTCCACATTATAATTCCAAGCATATAGTCAATTATATAAACTAAAGGATGAAAGTTAGCAGACATTAAGGGATTTATATTTGATCTTAAAAAGAAATAAAAGGGGCGAAATTAATCGCCCCTTAAAAAGATTATTTATTTTTGGCCGCCGATTACAGATGCACCCGCAGGTACCCTAGAATCATCAACCATTTTTTGTGTTGCAGCGCTTGGTGCTGAAGTCATTAAACTTACAACAACCATAGCTACTAAGCTAACAGTAGATCCGAAAATACCAAATGTTAACTGAGTAATTCCTAAGAATCCGCTTCCACCACTTCGTACCCAAATTAGATACGCGAAACCAGAAACTAATCCTAAGACCATACCAGCTATAGCACCTTCTTTATTAGCTCTCTTCCACCATACACCAAGTACAAGTGGCCAGAACAATCCAGACATCGCAAAGTCAAAAGCCCAGATTACTGAACCTAAGATACCTTGGATCTCCATAGCTGCAATAGTTGCTCCTGCAAAACCAATTACTACAAGTAATACCCTTGCAACAACTAGTCTCTTAGCAGTCTCAGCTTTAGGGTCTACCATTTTGTAGTAAACGTCATGCGAGATTGCATTTGCAATTGCAAGAATCAAACCATCTGCAGTTGACATCGCAGCTGCCAAACCTCCAGCAGCAACTAGACCTGAGATTACATATGGTAATCCAGCAATTTCTGGTGTTGCTAATACTACGGCTTTACCACCCATGAAGAACTCGTTTAATTCAACAGTTCCATTTCCGTTAAAGTCGCTTACAAACATCAGATTTGCTTGGTTCCAGTTTTGATACCAATCGATTGCTTGAACTTCTGCAATTGATTTACCAATAATACCTGTTGGTAAGTTTGGATCAATCAAAGCAAGTTTAGATAGTGTCGCTAACATTGGTGCAGAAGAATATAGTAGGAAGATAAAGAATACTGACCAACCTACTGATTTTCTAGCTGCTTTTACACTTGGAGTAGTAAAGAACCTCATCATCACGTGTGGTAATGAAGCTGTTCCCATCATCATTGCTAATGCTAATGAAATGAAAGCCCAAGGTGTTGCGTTAACTTCAGAGTGAGCCTTAGTAATACCAGCTAACCCTTTAGGCACTGTAGCTAAATCAGCAGCAGAGTTTTTAACAAATCCATACTGTTGCTCTAACTCACCAATTCTAGCAACTTCATCAGCTAACATAAAGTGTGGGAAGAAACCCGCACCAATGTTGTTACTGATCCAGAACACTGGAAGTAGGTAAGCTATAATTAGTACAATGTATTGCGCAACCTGTGTCCAAGTTACCCCTCTCATACCACCAAGCATTGAACATAGTAAAATACTTACTAGTCCAACATATACTGCGTATTGGAATGGGATATCTAAAGCAACAGCTGCAATAGTACCTGTAGCGTTAATTTGTGCAGTCACATATGTGAATGATGCAACAGTTAAAACGATAACCGCCATCAATCTTGCAGTATTACCACCGTATCTAGTACCTACGAAATCTGGAACTGTGTAACAACCAAATTTTCTTAAGTATGGTGCTAATAAAGTTGCAACCAACACATAACCACCTGTCCAACCTACAAGCAAAGCCATATATCCATAACCTTTGAAGTAAATACCACCTGCCATTGCAACGAATGAAGCACCAGACATCCAGTCGGCTGCAGTTGCCATTCCGTTGAACACAGTTGGAACCGTTCTTCCAGCTACGTAATAGTTACTTGCTTGGGCTGTTCGAGATAGCCAACCAATTGCTGCGTAGATGAAAATGGTAAAACCTACAAAGCAAATACCTATTGCTTTTGCAGACATACCCATCTGCTCACCAATCGCCATTAAGATTATGAAACCTATAAATCCACCTGTGTAGATTCCATAAACTTTAGGCAAGTTATCTATAAAATTACCCTTAATCATTAGTCGTCTCCTTTTTCACTAAAGCCGAACTCTTCATCAATTTTTTCTTGTCTACCTGCAAACCAGAAAATAAGGATTACAAATATGGCAAGAGAACCTTGACATGTGAACCAATAAGTTAATGGATACCCAAAAGGTCCAGTAACTTCGTTCATTTCAGCTCCGAAAAGGAATATACCCATTGAGAATACAGCCCAGATTGCAAGTGTTATTAACAACAAGCCTCTGGTCTTTTCCCAGTGTTGAGCGTTTTTCGCCATGTATACCTCTCTTTTTTAGTTATAACTGTTAAAACCTTAACCATTATGAAAGAGAATAAAAGTGTAAAATTAGCCGTATTAGGTTAATTTTTTCAAATATTTTCAATAAAATTAACTTTTTATGGATAAAAAAAAATTAAGTTGGAAAGATTTATCGTTAAGTGATTTCAAAGTTTATTTTTTTTCTTTGTTTAAAGCTTTTATTCCTAAAACAAAAATTAAAACTTTAGATGAGTTAGAAGAGTTTATTCAAACAAAATCTGCTTGGGTATCTCAAGTTACACTTTACAGTTATTTAAAAACTAGAATGGGGACAAGATATGTTCTTCACTTTGATAATGATGAATTTATGAAGTCTGTAAATGAAGCTAAATGGAATATTTATTCTGTTGCTCTTCAAGATTTAACATTTTTCACTTTTTCTTATTTAAAAGTTAATTTTAGTTACAATGAATTAGATAAAGCCAAGGAAATTTTTTTAAAAATTTTAGATGATGAAACAACAAATAGTATGCCGTTGCATATCATCGAAGAAGCAAAAAAAGAATTTGATGAAAGACTAATTAAAATTGATTGGGAGAAGTATCACAATGATCGTCCTTTTAATCCAAGTGCTTTATCAATGTATAAATGGGCACCAATAGCAGATGAATTAAAAACTCTTGATCGAAAAATAGTTTTAAATTCTGTCATTTTAAAATGGGATGTTATTAAAAAAGAATTTAAAGACAGAATACAGTTCTAAATATTCTTTCTGTTTTCAACCAAACTATCGACAACGCTAGGATCGGCCAATGTAGTGGTGTCTCCTAATTGACCATGTTCATTAGCAGCAATTTTTCTTAAAATTCTTCTCATAATTTTTCCAGATCTAGTTTTCGGAAGTCCTGGAGTGAAATGAATTAAGTCAGGTGTAGCAAGTGGACCAATTTGTTTTCTAACCCAAAGTTTTAGATCTCTTTCGAGTTCACCAGTTTCTCTTTCACCGGCATTTAATGTTACATAACAATATAATCCATTACCTTTAATATCATGTGGGTAACCTACTACTGCTGCTTCTGCTACTTTTGGATGAGCTACAAATGCACTTTCAATTTCAGCCGTACCCAAATTGTGTCCTGATACAATGATTACATCATCTACTCGACCTGTAATCCAATAATATCCATCTTTATCTCTTCGACATCCGTCACCAGTAAAATATTTACCTTCAAACTGAGAAAAATAAGTATCTATAAATCTTTGATGATCCCCATATACTGTTCTCATTTGTCCAGGCCATGATTGTGCTATACAAAGCCTTCCTTCTCCAGGTCCTTTTATCTCTTTGCCCGATTTGTCAACTAACATAGGCTTTATTCCATAAAATGGTTTTGTTGCAGAGCCAGGTTTTAGAGGAATAGCACCTGTTTGAGGAGCAATTAATATCCCTCCTGTTTCTGTCTGCCACCATGTATCTACAATTGGGCACTTAGAATTTCCAACTGTTTTGTAATACCACATCCAAGCTTCTGGATTTATTGGTTCACCAACAGTTCCAAGTAATTTTAAAGATTTTCTAGATGTTTTTTTGACAGGCTTGTCACCTTCTCTCATTAGAGCTCTGATTGCAGTGGGCGCAGTATAAAAAGTATTTACTTTGTATTTGTCGACTATTTGCCACCACCTAGAACTGTCAGGATAGTTTGGTATTCCCTCAAACATTATAGTTGTTGCACCGTTCGAAAGAGGACCATAGATAATATAACTGTGACCTGTTACCCAACCAATATCAGCAGTACACCAATAAATATCTTTTGGTTTGTAATTAAAAATATACTGATGAGTCATTGATGCATACACCATATATCCACCTGTTGTATGTAAAACTCCCTTTGGCTTTCCAGTTGAACCTGAAGTGTATAAAATAAATAAAGGATCTTCTGCGTTCATTTCTTCTGGCTCACACTGAGAAGGAACATCTTTAATTAAATCATGATACCAAACATCTCTATCATAATTCCAACTAATTGAATTACCTGTACGTTTAACAACGATACATTTTTTTACATTAGGACAGCTCTCTAATGCTTCATCAGTCGTTTCTTTTAATGGAATAGTTTTTCCACCTCTAATACCTTCATCAGCTGTAATTATATATTCTGACTCACAATCATTCACTCTTCCAGAAATAGAGTCTGCAGAAAAACCTCCAAAAATAATCGAGTGGACTGCACCAATTCTAACACATGCTAACATTAAAATAGCAAGCTCAGGTATCATTGTAAGATAAATTGTAACCCGATCTCCCTTTTTAATGCCTAATTTTTTTAAACCATTTGCCGCTTTAGAAACTTTTTGATGAAGCTGTTTGTAGGTAATTTTTTGACTATCTTTTGGATCATCACCAACCCAAATTATTGCTGTTTTATCTTTTTTATCTTTTAGATGTCTATCGATACAGTTTGCAGATGCATTTAGTGTTCCATCTTCAAACCATTTAATTTTTACTTCCTTAGAACTGTATTTAACGTCTTTAATTTTTTTATAAGGTTTAATCCAAGTAATTCTTTTTCCCTCTTTTTTCCAAAACTCATCGTTATTTTTTATAGATTGATTGTATTTTTGTTCGTATTTACTTTTGTTAGCTAAACTGGTTTTAATCCATTCAGGTTTAGTTTTTATAACTAATTCAGGAGCAGGTTTTTCATTTTGTTTTAAAATTTTTTTTGATTTTTTTCTTTTAACTTTAGTTTTTTTCTTAACTGCAGTTTTCTTATTTACTTTAGTTTTTTTTTTAGATTTAGCTTTTTTCTTTTTTTTTGGCATGGATAATTTTTTTTTAAATTTTACTCATGTTATTTATAATTTTCCAGCTTTTATCATCAATTGGCATTACTGAAAGTCTACTTTGTTTAATAAGCGCTAAATCCCTTAAATCCTTATTTTTTTTGATATTTTCAAGGGTCACTGGTTTAGAGAACTTGCTTTTAAATTGGACCGTTACCGCAACAAATCTTCCATTCTTATCAGTTTTATCTAAATAGTGTTCTTTAATTACTTTTACTATACCAACCACTTCTTTTCCAATATTAGAGTGATAAAAAAAACATAGATCTCCCTTCTTCATACTTTTTAGATTGTTTGCTGCTTGATAATTTCTAACGCCATCCCAAGGTGCACCTTTTTTGCCAGCCTTAATTTGTTGCTCAATGGACCAAACATCTGGCTCAGATTTTAATAACCAATAATTCATTATAATTGTACTCCCGCACCTTTTAAAAATGCAGCTTTTTCATCTAAAGGCCATCTAGGTTTTGCTGGGTAATCTAAAGTATTAAATTCATTTAATTTATATTTTTCTAGACCTACCATTGCAATCATAGCAGCATTGTCCCCACAAAGTTCTATTGGTGGAAATATACTTTTATAATTTTTAGCCTCACATAAATTAATTAACATTGATCTAATTTTTTTGTTAGCAGCAACACCACCAGCAACTACAAAAACTTTTTCTTTTAATTTATTTTCTTTTTCAAATTCTTCAAATGCTATCTTTGTTTTTTTATTAAGAATTTCTTCAACAGTTTTTTGAAAAGAAGCTGCTAAATCAAATTTTTCTTGTTCTGTTTTTATAGATTTTGCAATTTTTAAAATTGCAGTTTTTAATCCCGCAAAAGATAAATTGCATCCACCTTTATTAAAAATTGGTTTGGGTAAATCATATTTTTCTGGATCTCCTTGTTTTGCTAAAACTTCGATTTGTGGTCCACCAGGAAATTCAATTCCTAAAAGTTTAGCTGTTTTATCAAATGCTTCACCTAATGCGTCATCAATAGTTGTTCCTAATCTTTTATATTTTCCAAGACCTCGAACACTCAAATATTGTGAGTGACCTCCTGAAATTAATAATAATAGATAGGGATAATTTAAATGGGAATTTAACTTAGGACTTAATGCATGACCCTCAAGATGGTTAACTGCTATAAAAGGTTTATTAATTGCGCTTGCAAAAGCTTTTCCAAAACTTAAACCAACTGACAAACAAACAATTAAACCTGGCCCAGCAGTTGAAGCAACAGCATCAATTTCTTCAATTTTTTTTCCACTATCTGAAATTGCTTTTTCAACAATCCAATCTATTTTTTCTATATGTGATCTTGCGGCTAGTTCGGGAACTACTCCTCCAAATTCTTTGTGAACATCAACTTGGCTAGAAACAATATTGGATAAAACTGTTGGAATTCCTTTGTCATTTTCAGTTATTATAGATGCTGCCGTTTCATCACAGCTAGTTTCTATTCCAAGAATTAAGGGTTTTTTACTCATTCAAATAGTTTTTAATAATTGTACAATCTCAATACAAGTAAGAAATAAATTTTTAATGAATAGACAAATTATAATAGGCTCAAGAGGAAGTAAATTGGCTTTGCTATATGCGCAAAAAGCTAAAGATAAAATTATTGAAGCTTTAGACTTACCAGATGATCAGATTGTCATTCAAACAATAACCACAAAAGGTGATCAAATTCAGGATCGAAGATTATCAGAGGTCGGTGGTAAGGGTTTATTTTCTAGTACGATTGAAAAAGAACTGAAAGAAAAAAAAATTGATATAGCGGTGCATGCATTAAAAGATATGCCAGCAATTGAAACTGAAGGACTTAGAACAAATTCATTTTTAGAAAGGACAGATCCAAGAGAAATTTTAATAACAAATGACAACAAAAATATTAAGGAATTAAAACAAAATGCAATAGTAGGAACCTCATCTTATAGAAGGGAATTTCAAATTAAAAAAATAAGATCAGATGTAAACTGTAAATTAATAAGAGGAAATGTAGATACCAGAATCAAAAAGCTAAGAGAAGGTATTTATGATGCAATAGTTTTGTCTTATGCGGGTATAAAATATTTAAATTTAGATAATGAAATTTCTGAAATTTTTTCGACTGATCAAATTATTCCAAGTGCAGGCCAAGGTATTATTGCTTTACAGTGTAGAGATGATGATGATGAAATTATAAAAGTTTTGGAAAAAATAAATCACAAAGATACTTATAGGAGAGCTCACATAGAGAGAAACATTTTAAAGGTATTGGAAGGTGACTGCGAAACTGCAATAGGTGCTCATTCAATTATAGAAGGAGATAAAATTACAGTTGAAGCTGAACTATTCTCATTAGACGGTTCCCAAATATTTTATGAAAAAAAATCTGGTAGTATTGATATGTTTAAAGAAATTGGAACAGAAGTTGGTAACACTTTAAAAATTAAATCAAATAATTCATATAAAAAGTAAAATGCATATTTTGTTAACTAGACCCATAGAAGATTGTTCAGAAATGATAGTTAAGTTTCAATCTTTAGATCATAAAGTTTCTCACTTGCCATTAATAAACATTCAAAAAGTTCAATATGAAGAAATTAACTCTGGTGATTACGGTGCTTTAATTTTTACAAGTTCTAATGCTGTAAAAAATTTAAATGTAGAAGATTTAGATAAAAAATTAATTTGTTTTTGTGTTGGTAGTGCTACAGAAAAAAAAGCTAGAAGTTTGGGATTTCAAAATACAATTGCTGCAGAAGGAAATGTTTCAAATCTTAAAGAACTAATTTTACAAAATTATGAACTAAAAGAAACTCCACTTCTTTATATAAGTGGTGAGATCATAACAACTGATTTAGACCAACAATTAATAAAAGAAGGGTATGCTGTTAAACGTATTATTAACTATAAAGTAAATCATACTGAAAATTTTGATGAAAATTTTGTTAACGAATTAAAGCAGAATATACCTGATATTGTTTATGTTTATTCTCAAAATAGTGCCTCAAGTTTCTTAAATTTTATAAAAATCTATCAAACAGAAAACCTTTGGATGAATACAAACTTGATGTGTATAGGTGAAAAAACCTCGTCAATATTGAATGAAATCAAATGGAAAAAGATATTTCTTTTTAATCCTGGAGAAGAAGAGTTTTTGTTATATAAAATTTAGGTATGGAATTAATAAATAATTTTTCTGAAATATTTTTATCTGTTTGGAATAAAGGAATACTTGGTGTTGATATTTTTCAAATTTTAATTGGAATAGGGATATTCTTACTTTTTTTAGTCTTTAGAGGGTTAATTAGTAAATTAATTATAAAAAAATTAGAAATTATCTCAAAAAGAACAACAAACAAATTAGATGACACTTTTGTTCAGTCATTAATTGGTCCAGCTAGATTTTTACCAATTGTTTTAGGTTTCTTTATTGCGAGTTACTACATGACTTTTTCAACAGAGGGTAGAGAAGTAGTTGATACAATTAATAGAACGTTAATTACGATATTAATTTTTTGGGTTATTCACCAAATTATAGAACCCATTTCATATATCTTAAGTGGACTAGATAAACTTTTAACTAGAGAACTTATTGGTTGGATAATTAAATCACTTAAGATTTTAATATTTATTTTAGGATTAGCTGCAGTACTAGAATTATGGGGTATTAAGATAGGACCAATTATTGCTGGTCTTGGTTTGTTTGGGGTTGCTGTTGCGCTTGGAGCACAAGATTTATTTAAAAATTTAATTTCTGGAATTTTAGTATTAGTTGAAAAAAGATTTAAAATTGGAGATTGGATTGCAGTAGATGGGATTATTGAAGGCACAGTTGAAAAAATTGGTTTTAGATCAACAACAATAAGAAAGTTTGATAAATCTCTAGCGATTATTCCTAATTTTCAATTTGCAGAAAATGCTGTGGTTAATGTTAGCGAAACATCTAATTGGAGAATTAGATGGATAATTACATTGCAGTACGACTCTACGATTGATCAATTAAAAAAAATAAGAGAGGAAATTGAAAGTTATATAAACAACAGTGAAGACTTTAATCAATCAACTGGGGTTGCGGTTAGAATTGAGAAGTTTTCTGATAGTTCAATAGATTTATTGGTGAGATGTTTTACGAATTCAAATAGTTGGAGTAATTCTCTAGAAGTTAAAGAGAGATTAGCAATTGAAATTAAGCAGATTGTAGAAAAAAATAATGCCTCTTTTGCTTTTCCAAGTCAGTCAATTTATGTTGAGAAAAAATGATAGCAATTTTTTATTTAGTTTTACAGATTTTGAAACTGTATTCTTATGTTGTAATAGCAAATGTAGTTATAAGCTGGTTGATAGCATTTAATGTTTTAAATACTCAAAATAGATTTGTTTACTCAATTTTAGAGCTTACTTATAAATTAACTGAGCCAATACTTAATAAAATTAGACGTTTTTTACCCAATTTAGGATCACTAGATATTTCACCAATCATTCTTCTTCTATTGATTTGGTTTATTGAAATGTGTATGAAGCTCTACATTGCACCAATAATATTTTAGAAAGTAAAATGATTTTAATTGACGGAAAAAAAGCTGCAGCTGAATTAAGAGAAGAATTAAAACAAGAAGTATCAGGACTTAAATCTAAATATAATAAAGTCCCAGGTTTAACCGTGATATTAATTGGAGATCTTACTCCAAGCCAAATTTATGTGCGTAATAAAGAAAAATCAGCAAATGAAGTAGGGTTAAAATCAGAAGTAATTAAATATCCAGATAGTGTTGAAGAAAAAACTGTTTTAGAAAAAATTGAAGAATTAAATAAAGATGAAACAGTATCAGGAATTTTAGTTCAATTGCCGTTACCAAAACATATAGATAAGCAAAAAGTAATTGAGGCCATCGACCCTTCCAAAGATGTAGATGGTTTTCATCCAATGAATGTTGGTAATCTTTCATCAGGTTATGAAAGTTCAGTTCCTTGCACACCTCTTGGGTGTTACTTGTTAATTAAAAAAATTGAACCAAATTTAAGTGGAAAAAAAGCAGTTGTAGTTGGCAGATCAAATTTAAATGGAAAGCCAATGACCCAACTACTCTTGAAAGAAAATTGTACTGTAACAATTACTCATTCAAAAACTAAAGATCTAAAAGCTGAATGTTTAGAAGCTGATATAATTGTTGCAGCAGTTGGAATACCTGAACTTGTAAAAGGAGATTGGGTTAAAAAAGATGCAATAGTAATTGATGTTGGTATCAATAAAACTGATAAAGGTATTGTTGGAGATGTTGATTTTGAAGATGTTTCAAAAAATGCAAAAGCCCTAACCCCAGTTCCAGGTGGTGTAGGTCCAATGACTATCGCTTGTTTATTAAAAAACACAATTGAGTGTTTTAAAAGATCACAAAAATAAAGACTTTTTATATAAGTTTAATTGTCTCAAGGATATTTAAACTGATTTAATTACTGTTGTATTTGATAAGCTCGTTTTGATGAAAAAACCTAAATACGAATACAGAATTGCAATAATAATGATTTTATTAACTGCAATTCCAATTGGAGCTACTCAATTGGGTTGGTATTTATACAACAAACAAGTTGGTTTTGATTTTGGAATGATTGCTGGAGTTTTTTCTGTTATCTTAGCTGGATATTTGATGTATGAAAAAGGTTGGAGAGATGAGGATGAGGATTAATTAATGGAAAAAATAATTTTTTTTGCTTTAGCAGTGCCAATTTTAGGATTTGTTTTTTACCTAGGTGGTTCCGCAATCATGAAAGGTTTTAAGGCTAAAGTTGATAATCGACCTATTAAATCCGAGGAAACAGAAATAGACACTGAAACAGTAATTAGACCTTCAAATAGTAACGATTTAAGTTCTGAAATTTCAAAATTAAATGAGTTGTACAAAAATGGAGCTCTTACCCAAGAAGAGTTTGAAAAAGCTAAAAGTAAATTACTGAATAGCTAAACTTAGATATGTTTAAGATTATTCCCAATAAAAAAAATATTGGGGCTGAGATTACGGGTAACGTTAAAAAAATTTCTAAAAAAGATTTTAAATTTTTTTTTAAAGCACTCGAGCTTTACGGTATGATTTTTTTTAGAAGACAAAAATTAAGTTCTTCAGATTATATAGAGTTTGCTAAACATTTTGGTAAATTAGCAAAATATCCAAGACTAAAAGGATTAAGTAAGAAATATAAACAAATTACTGTCGTTCAAAGGAAAGCAACAGATAAGGGACCTAGTTTTGGAGAACAGTTTCACACAGACTCAATTTACACAAAAAAACCACCTAGATTTACAATGCTTTATTCTAAACTAGTTCCTAAAAAGGGTAGAGCAAATACTGAATTTTCCTCTCAATACTTAGCTTATGATTATTTGCCTAAATTAATTAAAAATAAATTACTCAAAGTTAAAGGAAGGTACTCTTCTGAAGGACCAATTTCAGTTACTACAAGAGAAAGAGTAAAAGAGAAGGGTAGAAAGATTGAAGAATTAAAATCCATTCACAAAATTATAAAAAAGATAAAATCTAAAAACACAATTTATTGTAGTCCTGGACATCTTGTAGGATTTTCTCCAAATTTAAAAAATTCTGAAAAAGTTAAAAAAGAATTATTTAAGCACCAAGTTAAAAAAAAATTTCAATACTCATTAGAATGGGAAAAAGATCAGTTAGCTATTTGGGACAATAGATCTATGCTCCACCAAGCTACCCCTTTTAAAGGAAATAGAATTATGCATAGAATAACTATATTATAGTTAAAATAATTCGTTTAAGGATTTTACCTCACCAATATTAAATGTAATTGCATCTTCTCTTTTAAATCCATAATTTTCTGCATTATCTTTAAATCGAATTGGTGGTTCCATAATTGGCTCTAAAGATAAAACAAAAGTCCCCCAATGCATTCCTAATACTTTTTTGCTTTTAAGATCTTTTGCTACATTTAAAGCTTCTTCCGGAGTTGTGTGGTAAATAGTTTTGTCAAACATTGGTTTAAAATTATATGCTCCAATGTTGATCATAGTAAGATCTATCGGACCATATTTTTCTCCAAGTTCTTTATAGATGTTTCCATAACCAGTATCACAAGCAAATAAAATTTTTCTTTTTTTATATTCAATTAAAAAATTCCCCCACAAAGTTTTGTTTGTGTCTGTTAGGCTTCTTTTTGACCAATGAACTGCTGGTAGTAAGGTTATTTTTAAATCACTATTAATATTTTGTTGATCATACCAATCCATTTCATTTACATCTTCATAATTCTTAAAATATTTTCCAAGCTTAAGTGGAACTAATACTTTTGCATCTTTGTATGGAAAATTTCTGATAGTTGACATGTCTTGATGATCATAATGATTGTGAGTTAATAAAAATAAATCTATTTTTGGAATTTCGTTCAGATCTAGTGCAGGTTTAGTAAATCTCTTTGGTCCAAATATTAACGGACCAGCATTTTTTGAAAAAACAGGATCGGTAATAATTGTTATATTACCTAATTTAATTAAATAAGTAGCATGCCCAATCCAGGCAACATAATCACCATTTTTGTATTTTTCTAAATCAGATTTAACTTTTTCTTTTTCGACAACATGCTCTTTTGGAAAATTAAGACTAATATTTTTTCTTAATTTACTGAAAGTTCTATAAGAAAATTTACCTGATCTTGATATTACAATAGGTGAACCTTCAGGATTTCGAAAAGTTCCATCTGATAAGTGGTGATAAGGTTTCTCTTTCATTTTATTAATTTTTTTTTTCCATTAGCCACAAATCATCTCCAGCTAAAAAGTAAACTTTACCATCAACCGGGTGAACTTGTATGTCTCTAATTCTCCCAATTTTATCTTTAAAAATAACTTCCTCTTGAATTTCAGATGTGTTTGAAAATATTAATTTTCTTAAAGATTTATCTTTAAGAGAAGTAATTAATGCGTGACCATTCCATTCCTCAAACTCTTTACCTTTATAAATTGTAATAGCACTTGCGGCAATGGATGGAACCCAATATTGAATAGCTTTTGTAAATCCTGTTTTCCATTTTGGACCAATTTTAGTTCCAGAGTAATTTGTTCCTCCCCATCCTAAAATTTTCCAACCATAATTTTCTCCTTTCTTCGCCTCTCCAAACCAATCACCACCTCTTGCTCCATGATTGCTCATATAAATTTTTCCATCAAATTCTGAAAAAGTTAAACCTTGAGGATTTCTAACTCCAATCTGGTATATCTCTGGAAGCCATTCTGGCTTACCTTCAAACTTAGGGTTATCTTTTGGAATACTTCCATCTAAATTTATTCTAATAATGCTTCCTGGATGTTGTGTCGGATCTTGAGCAATCATATTCATGCCCCTTTCACCTGCAGAAGCAAATAAATAATTTTCCTTGATAGCAAGTCTCGAACCAAAATGATATCCAGACTCAATTGGTGGATTTGATTGAAATATATTTTTAAAATTTAAAGAATTCTTATTTAAATCTGCTTTTGCAATTGAGGTACTGGTTTTCCAGTCTCCTCTATTTTCTGAATATGAAATCCATAATTTTTTATCTTTATGAATAATATCTAAAAGACCACCTTGACCATGAGCAAAATAGTTTAAATTATGTTCAACTTCAGAAATATTTTTTGAAACAATGTTTATTATTTTAATTTTGCCACCTTTTTCTGTAACAATTAATTCTTCATTATTAATGAAACTTGAACCCCATGGTTCACTAAAAGACCCTAATTTTTCAAAATTATAATTTTTAGAATTTGCTGTTGCAGAAATAAAAATAAAAAAAAATATAAAAATAAATTTTTTCACTTTATGAAAGTTTAGATCTACCACCATCTACAGCTATAACTTGACCAGTGATCCAAGAACTATCTTCTGTAAGTAAAAATTTAGCAAGTGATGCTGAATCTTTTCCTTCCCCTAATCTTTTTAATGGATGAGCTTTTGCAATACCTTCTGCTAAAGCAGCATTTTTTAACATTGGTTCAGCAATTTTAGATTTTGTTAAGCTTGGTGCCACACAATTTACTCTTATGTTTGGAGCAAATTCTGCAGCTAAAGAAACAGTCAGACCTTCAACAGCTGCCTTTGCTGACGCTATAATTGCATGATTGGTGAAACCTCTTTGTGCGGCAACAGTTGAAAACATTACAATTGAACCTTTATTTTTTTTTAAAGTTTCTTGATATCCCTTGATAGCTTCAACAGCAGAATAAAGATTAAGTTTCATACATTTTTGAAAATCTTGTTCGTTAATCGTTCTAAGTGGCTTTAAGTCTATGGATCCTACACAGTAGGCCAATCCTTTGATTTCAGAAACATCCGATTTAACTTTTTCTATAAATCCATCCTCCAAAACATCCGCAACAGTATGTGAGCACCCAAGCTTTTCTACAATTGGAGCAAGTTCACTTTCATTTCTTGCAACTAAATGAATATCATTTCCTGAATTTTTTAATTGTTCTGCTAAACTAGATCCAATCGAGCCAGTTGCACCAAAAATAAGATATTTTTCTGACATAAAAATCTTTATTAGTTATATTTAAATATGAAGTTATTTTTTATACTTGGCAATCAATTATTTCCAACAAAATACATTGACCGCTTCAAAAAAGACCATCTATTTTTTATGGCTGAAGATAAGGGTTTATGCACCTATGAAAAGCATCATAAACAAAAAATTTTATTATTTTTATCATCAATGCGATCTTATGCTGATGAGTTAAAGAAAAATAAATTTAAATTAGACTATGTCAAAATTGAAGACAAAGAGTTTCATGATGATTATTTAAAAAAGTTAAAAAAAATTATTACCCAAAAAAAAATAAAAGAAATTTCTAGTTTCGAAGTAGAGGATAAATTTTTTGAAAAAAAAATTTCTCAATTTCTAAAAAAAGAAAAAATTAATTGGCATGTAATTCAAACACCAATGTTTTTAAATTCTAGAGAAGATTTTAAAAATTATTTATCAAAATCAAAAAAACCATTTATGGCAACTTTCTATAAGGATGTTAGAAAAAAATCTGGAATATTGATGGGGTCAGATGGTAATCCAATCGGAGGTAAATGGAGTTTTGATGAAGATAACAGAAATAAATTACCAAAAGATACATCAATTCCTAAATTTCCAAAAATTAATGAAACTAGTCACACAAAAAAATTGAAGCCTATTATTGAGAAGGAATTTAAAAACCATCCAGGGAGTACAGATAATTTTTGGTTTGCTACTGAATATGACAATGTAGTTAAACTTTTGAACTTTTTTATAAAAGAAAAATCTAATCTATTTGGTGATTATGAGGATGCTGTTGATCAAAAAGATAATATTCTTTTTCATAGCGCTTTAAGTCCTTATATAAATTTAGGCATAATAACACCTGAATTTGTAATCCAAAAAATTTTAGATTTTCATAAAAAAAATAAAATTAGAATGAATTCCTTAGAGGGTTATGTGCGTCAGGTAATTGGATGGAGAGAATTTATGCGTGGAATTTACCAGTCCTACTCGCATGAAATGGAAACAGGAAATTTTTTTAAACAGAATAGAAAAATGAAAAGTTCATGGTATGAGGGTACTACTGGTCTTCCACCATTAGATTATGCGATTAAAAATGCAGCCAATCATGGTTGGTCACATCACATTGAAAGATTAATGATCTTATCCAACATCATGAACCTTTGTGAGATAAAGCCCACAATTGTTTACAAGTGGTTTATGGAGATGTTTGTAGACTCATCAGATTGGGTAATGGTTCCCAATGTTTATGGAATGGGATTGTTTAGTGATGGAGGGATTTTCGCCACTAAACCTTATATTTGTGGATCTGCATATTTTATGAAAATGATGGACTTTAAAAAAGGTGATTGGTGTAATACCATGGACGGTCTTTATTGGAGATTCATAGATCGGAACAGAAAATTCTTTTTAAAAAATCCAAGACTATCAATGATGGTTAGAATTTTTGATAAAATGAAAGATGAGAGAAAAAAAATGATTTTATCAGAGGCTGATAAATTTATTAAACAAAATACAAACTAAACTTTATGTATATTGCCATTACTGGTTTAAAGCCAAAAAATTTTTTTTCAAAATTAAGATTTTGGTTGTTAGCAATCCCGTCTTTTAGGGCAGCACAAAAAGCTGAAGGAAACATATTTTGTGAAACGAAGCCATTTAACGGATATCAGCATACTTTAACAGCTTGGAAAGATAGAAAGCTGATGGTTAAATATTTAAATGGAACTGAGCACTCAAAAGCAATGAGAAATTTTAGAGCAATTGCAACAGGTTCTACATATGGTTATGAAAGCGATCATATTCCAAATTGGGATGAAGCTTTAGATCTTTGGAATAAAAATTTTAAAGAATATTAAATTGAAAAAACAAAACTTACCTTCAAAAATATGTCCTGTATGTAAAAGACCATTTACATGGCGAAAAAAATGGAAACTTAATTGGGATAGAGTAAAATATTGTTCTAAAAAGTGTTCTAAGCTAAGTTAATCATAGTGAATATAATTGTACTACAACATATTAAAATAGAGGATCCAGGCTACATTAAAGATTTAATGCTATCTGATGGATTTAATTTAACCACGATAGAGTTAGACGAAGGTGAAAAAATACCAGAGGATCTTAGTAATTTTGATGGAATGTTTTGTATGGGAGGACCAATGGATACCTATATGGAAAAAGAATATCCATGGTTAATTGAAGAAAAGAAAAAAATTAAAGAATTTGTTGTAGATTTGAAAAAACCTTATTTAGGTTTTTGTTTGGGTTGCCAACTATTAGGAGAGGTAGTGGGCGGTAAAGTTGTGAAATCAAATCCTGCAGAAATTGGTATTATGGATATTGATTTTTCGAAAGAAAAAGAAAACGATAATTTGTTTTCACAATTTCCTAATAAAATAAAAAGTTTACAATGGCATTCTTATGAGGTCCAAGGAATTGAAAAAAACAATGATATAACTTTATTGGCTTCCTCACCGATTACTAAATATCAAATATTTAAATATCAAAACCACGCTTACGGAATTCAATTTCACATAGAAATAAAAGACACAACAGTCAATGAATGGGGATGTGTTCCTGAATATAAAAAAGCTTTGGAAGATCAACTTGGTAGTGGTGCTTTAGAAAAGTTTGATCAATCAGCAAAAGATAACATTAACGATATGAATAATTATTCTACAATTCTTTACAATAATTTTAAAAAACTTTTATGAATAATAAAATCTTTGAGTGGGCAGGGGTTATTACAGCAATATTATATTCTTTATTTGTGGCCTTAAATATAGGAATAGAATTTTTTGGATTTTGTTTATTGCTTTTGTCAGCTATCTTAATTGGAATTTGGGCTTATAGAGGTGGCCACAAAGGAATTCTTTTACTTCAATTCTTCTATGCGACTGCTGGAATTATAGGTATGATTCGATGGTTTTAGCTCAAGGTTGAAACAATTTTAGGAATATAATTTTTAAAATTAAAAAAACCTTTATTACAATATTGCCAAGCTAACTGATCAAGGCTTCTGTATAAAAAACTTACATTTATATCGTTTGAATTTAAGTAGTCTAAATTTTCACCAACTGTTGGATACAAACCATAACAATTTTCAATGTTTGTCACTTCACTTATATCAATTAACTGAAAATCAATAGATTGATTTTTTAATCTTTGTCCTTGGTCTTCTATTAACTGAGATTTAAATTTCACTAATTTTTCACTGAGTTTAATAGATCTATTTTCATTTTTGTTAGAAACTAAGTAAATTTTCTTAAAGTTTTTTTCTTTAAAGTCAGTGATTTCAAATGAGAGATTATTATCAAAAATTAAAAGATTTTTTTCTTCAATATTTTGTGGATTAGTAAAATCTTGTTTTATTATTTGATAAGATTTTTCTGAGATCTTAGGAGGGGCATTCTCATTTAATTTTATGTTTTGAAATCTATTGTTTGTGAATTTTTTAATATTCCATTCACTAGCAAGATAGTGTTTGCCTTGAGTTTGAACACCTGCAACCCATCGCCATCCTAGAGTATTTGATGCAGCGTCTCCATCATAAAGATGTTTCATGAAAAATTCTGCACCTAATTGCCAAGGTAATTCTAAAGTAAAAATCCAAATGCTAGCAAACCACATTCTTGTGTGATTATGCAAGTAATTGTTTTCTTTTAGTTCGTTAACCCATTTATTGAAGCATTTAATATCTGTTTTTCCTTTTATTGCTGAGAGGTAATTTTTATTATTTTGAAACTCATTTTTTATTTGATTTAATTCAATAAGATAATCTGTCCAAACATTTGGTCTTAGTTCCAGCCAACCTTTCCAATAAGTTCTCCATAAAACTTCTTGAATAAATTTTTCATTTTTTGAAAAAGAAAATTTGGTTAGTGCTTTCTGGATGACTTCTTTTTCGTTTATAATTCCGTGTGTTATGTATGGAGATAAGCAAGATATGTTATTTCTTTTTTCAGGACCAAAATCAAAATTTCTTAATTTAGAATAATCTGCAAGACCATTATTTATGAAATCATCTAATTGATTTAATGCTTTAGCTCTAGAAGTTTCAAATATCATTTTAATTTAAGTTTGAATTTATTGCATTTTCTAAGTGAATTACACTTTGAGCACCTGAAATAAAATCATTTCCTATCTCATAAAACGGAACACCACTTATATTCTTTTTTTTAGCAATTAACATTTTTGAATTTACATCCTTAATATTTTTATCATTGATAAAATTTTTAAAGATCTCTTCAGAAATATCATGTTGTTTTGCAATATTGGTTAAAACATAAATATCTCCTATGTCGAGACCATCAATAAAATATGATTGATAAATTTTTTCTTTTATCTGGTTTTGTATATTAAACCTTTCACTCAAAATTATTAGCAAATGAGATAGAACTGTATTTGGAGTTTTTTTTATTTTATCTAAATTAAAATTCATTCCAGACTCTTTTGCTTTTAATTTCATATTTTCATACATAGGTTCTGCAAATTTTTTCCCACCAAATTTTATCTCAAGATATTTATCACGAGCTATTCCCTCAAGAGGCATATCTGGGTTTAATTGAAAAGGTATATGTTTAATTTCAAATTTTATGTTTGGAAATTTTTTAATCGCTGTATTTAAATTTTTATGACCTATGTAACACCATCCACAAATAGTGTCTGCAAATACATTTATTTCCATTTATTTATGAACGAAGTTTTTTCTTATGAAAATTAATAAATCTTTCAACATTAGATTTGTTAAATGTTTTATTTTCTTCAAAGGAAACTTTTTTCATAGAGTAGGCAGAACTATTTGTAATTCGAGACTCGATTATTACATTTCCTTTATAAAGTTTAAGTTTCACTGAGCCATTAACTTTGTTTCTTTTAAGGTCTACGATTTTTTGAAGTTTGAATCTTTCTTTTGAATACCAATAACCATTATAAATAAGCTCGGCATATCTTGGCATAATCTGATCTTTTTTATGCATTGTTTCTTTATCTAATGTTACGGATTCGATTGCTCTATGTGCATGAATTAATAAAGTTCCACCTGGTGTTTCGTATACCCCTCGAGACTTTATTCCAATAAATCTATTTTCAACTAAATCGACTCTTCCTATCCCATTTTTTCCAGCAATGTTGTTCAATTTTTCTAATAGTTTTGAGGGAGACATTTTTTTTCCATTAATTGCAAACGGATCACCATTTTTAAAATTGATGGTAATAAATGAAGGCTTGTTTGGAGCTCTTTCTGGAGAAACTGTTCTTTGGAAAATAAATTCTGGCGCAGAATTTTTTGGATTTTCTAATACTTTCCCTTCAGTTGATGTATGAAATAAATTGTCATCTACTGAAAAAGGTGGAGCACCTTTTTTATCTTTTGGTATTGGTATCCCATGTTTTTTTGCATAGTTAATTAAATCAGTTCTTGATCTTAATTTCCAAATTCTCCATGGAGCAATAATTTTTATTTTTGGTCCAAAGTAATGATAGCCTAATTCAAATCTTACTTGGTCGTTTCCTTTTCCTGTAGCACCATGTGAAACTGCGTTAGCCTTAAATTTTTTAGCAACTCTTATTTGGTCTTTTGCAATCAGTGGCCTAGCAATAGAAGTCCCCAAAAGATACACGCCTTCATAAATTGCATGTCCTCTAATCATTGGATAAACGTAATCTTTTACAAAAACATCTTTTAAATCTTGGATAATAATATTTTTGACACCAAATTTTTTTGCATTCTTAAAAATTTTTTTTCTATCAATTTCTTGACCAACATCAGCAGTATAACAAATTACTTCAGCGTTATAATTTTCTTGAAGCCATTTTAAAATTATGGATGTATCTAAACCACCTGAGTAGGCAAGCACAATTTTATTTTTTGATTTCATTTAATTATGTGCAAGCTTTTTTTGATGCATTGTAAGCTTTGGTAAATCCAAGCAAAGAATAATGATCAATTGTTTGGGATCCATTTTGATTGTAACCAGTAATCATTATTCTTGATCCCTTCTTCATTCTACTAATCATTTTTACTTCAATTTTGTTATCAGCAATCCATGCAAATCCTTGCTCCATTATATCAAACTTAAATTTGTTCTTTCCAGATGCTGCAATAACAGAATTCTTGTTATTAAATTCATATCCAGGAGTAACACTTACTTCATTTGAAATACTTTCTTCTGGTCTAAAAGTTACAAATAATTTTGCATCTCTTTTGTTTGATTTTGGTGCTTGAAGTACAGGTGCTGATTGAGCAAAACATACTTTGCCATCAGGTTCATATGCTACCATTGCCTCCCAATCTTTATATTTACCAATTTTTTTTACTTCCTGAGCAAATAGATGATTTGAACTTAAGATAAATATAGTTGATAAAATTATTATTTTTTTAATTAAGGACATGGGTTTGGATAAATTGTTTGAACTTGATTGATTTCTTCAATGACATCATTAGATAAATTTACATTTACACTTTCTATATCTGATTTCAACTGCTCCATTGTAGTTGCACCTATAATTACACTTGTCATAAATTCTTGAATTTCACAGAATTTAATAGAAATTTGAGTCATATTTAAATTGTGTTTTTCACAGATTTTAAAATAAAGTTCTACAGCAGCCTCTGTGTTGGGTTTTCTATATCTTGTCCAAAAATCAAAGTCTCTTTCCATTCTTGATCCTTTAGGAAAATTTTTATTTCTGTACTTTCCCGTTAAGTATCCACTTGCTAGAGGTGAATATGCAAGGCATCCAATTTTTTCTCTAATAGAAACCTCGGCTAATCCCACTTCATAAGATCTATTTAGTAAGCTGTATGGATTTTGAATAGACATCATTCTTGGTAAATTTTTATCTTTTGAAAGCTGCAAATAATTTAACGCTCCCCAAGGAGTTTCGTTTGAAAGACCAACGTATCTTATTTTCCCAGCTTTAATATATTTATCTAATTCCCCAAGAACATCTTCAAATTTATTCCAATCATTTTCTTTATGAACGTAACCAAGTCTTCCAAAATTATTTACATTTCTTTCTGGCCAATGCAGCTGATATAAATCAATATAATCTGTTTTAAGTCTTTTGAGACTATTGTTCAAAGCCGACTCTAAGTTTGGACCTGTAAAACTATTTTCTCCATTCCTTAAATAATCTCTTGCTGGACCAGCAACTTTCGTAGCTAGAATAACTTCTTTTCTTTTTTTTGTTTTTTCAAACCAATTACCAATTATTTCTTCAGTGTCTCCATAAGTTTCTTTACGAGGAGGAACCGCATATAATTCAGCTGTGTCCCAAAAATTTACTCCATTGCCTAAAGCAAAGTCCATTTGTTCAAATGCTTCATCTTGAGTATTTTGTTCTCCCCAAGTCATTGTACCGAGACAAATTGTACTTACATCAAGATCGGTATTTCCCAATTTTTTGTAATTCATTAATGTTTTATGTTAACTTTTTATTAATCTTTTAAGGTGTCTTGAATAATTATTAAAAGACCATTATATGTAGCATATTATGGAATTTGATAAAAACGGAATATTAAACAGAGCAAAAGCAGCGCAACAAACTGCAGCTATAATGGATGAAGGCTTAAGAGCCTACATGTTAAAAGTTTACAACTATATGGCAACAGGTGTGTTGTTAACAGGGATCATTGCATTAATGACATTTAAGATGTCAGTCGTGACTGATCAATCAGGAGCAATTGTTGGATTAACACAAATGGGGAATGCAATCTATTTGTCAGGACTTAAATGGTTAGTAATGTTGGCTCCTTTAGGTATCGTTTTTTACATGAGTTTTGGAATTAATAAGATGAGCGCTTCAAAAGCTCAAACAACATTTTGGGTGTTTGCAGCTTTAATGGGACTATCTTTGTCTTCAATCTTATTAGTTTATACTGGCTTGAGTGTTACTAGAGTGTTTTTCATAACATCAGCAACTTTTGGAGCGATGAGTATTTATGGTTATACAACTAAAAGAGATTTAACTAAGTTTGGCTCATTTTTAATGATGGGATTGATCGGTATAATTATTGCATCAATCGTTAATATTTTCTTGAAGTCTTCAATGATGTACTTTGTAATTTCAATTTTAGGTGTTTTAATTTTCGTAGGTTTAACAGCCTATGATACTCAAAAAATTAAAAACATGTATGTTGCAAGTGACTCTGGTGAAATCATTGGAAAAAAAGCTGTCATGGGTGCTTTAACATTATACCTAGACTTTATTAATCTATTTATAATGTTGTTAAGACTTTTTGGTCAAAGACGATAGTTTATTTTTGAAGTTTCTTCCAATTAGTATTTTTAAGTAAAGACTTAAGCTCATAAGAATTTTTTAAAATCTTACCGCTTGTGTCTGTGATTAAGTATTTTAAATTTTTATTTTTTGGCTTAAAATTTTTACAAATTTTATAGAGCGCATTCTCTGCTGCATTCCTAAATACACTAAAGCTAACTTGTTTACTTGATATGTTGAGACCATAATCTTTCCAAGAACCCTCGGAAACCATCTTTGCATAGAGATCTAAAATTATTTTAAGCTCATCTTTTTCAAAAAATTGTTTTTCTTCTATTTTATTATGTGGATTGTTTACTACTAATCTTAAGTTATTACGCATCTATTTTATGTTTATTTATTAAAGGTACCTGAAATCCTGTAAACACTATTGTTATTGGAAGCATTCCCCATACTTTAAAATTAACCCAAAATTCTTCAGTTTGTGTTCTCCAAACAAATTCATTTAATAATGCAAGACCAAAGAAAAAAAACATCCATCTTCGATTTAAAATTTCCCATCCGATATCTGACAAAGGTATTGATTTCCCCATAACTTTTTTAAGCACTGGTTCTTTCGTAAAGTATTTTCCAAAATATAAAGCCAAAGCAAACATGATATTTATTATTGTTGGTTTTACATAAATAAATATTGGATCATTAAAATAGATAGTGAGACCTCCAAAAAAAGTTATTAAAATTCCACTCAATAAAGGCATTGGTGGAATTTTTTTTTCAAAAAACCAAACAACAGCTAATGCAATAATTGTTGCAACTATTAAGGGAGGAATTGCTACTGATAAATTTTTTCCACTGTTGTAATAGTAGAAAAAAAATATTGCTAGTGGTCCAAAATCAGTAACAAATTTTAAAAAAGATTTATTCACTTAAAAGATATTAACATATTTGCCACATCACAAAACATTAATATTTTTTACATTGATTTTTATTTTTAAATACCCATACTAATTATCATGGCAATCCAAAAAGCTAAATTCTCAATTGGAGATATTGTTAAACACAAGCACTTCGAATTTAGAGGTGTCATTTACGATGTAGATTTTGAGTTTAACAATTCAGAAGAATGGTATCAGTCTATTCCCAAAAACGTTAGACCAAGAAAAGATCAGCCTTTTTACCATTTACTTGCTGAAAATGATGAAATTACTTACGAAGCCTATGTTTCAGAGCAAAATCTTCTGATGGACGATTCAGACGAGCCTATTAAACATCCATTAATTGAGGAAATTTTTTCAGGTAAAAAAGGCTCAAGTTATTTCAAGCTTTCTAATTAGCTATCATTATTCAAACACATTTATTTCCAATCTAGGCCACACTAATTTTTTATAAAAAAGTCATATTCTGATCAAGAGTGTTAAAAGTTAATCTTTCTTTATTATCTCCCCCTCTTCATTCTTGATCAGATAATTTTTCACAATAGTATTTTTAAAATAAATCCCTAAATTACAGATATGTTTAAACTTCTAGAGCCAAATAAAATTTTTCAAATTACTTCGAAGGCACCAAAATATGTTTTATTTTTATTTGTTGTCGTCTTATCTGTTGGATTAGTTGAAGCACTCATATTGTCTCCAGAAGATTACAAGCAGAGTGACGCTGTTAGAATTATGTATGTCCATGTTCCTGCTGCATGGATTTCTCTTGGAATTTTTTCTTCGATAACTGTTTTATCAATTTCGGGATTTATTTTTAAAAACAAAAATTTTTTTTTAATATCCAAAAGTCTAGCACCATCAGGTTTTGTTTTTAACATAATTGCTTTGGTAACAGGTTCCATTTGGGGGAAACCTACTTGGGGTACATGGTGGGCTTGGGATGCGAGGATTACTTCGATGTTAATTTTAGCTCTATTTTATGCTCTATACCTAATCTCTTGGAGAATTTATGAAAATGAAGAAAAAGTATTTAAAATTTCTACCTTTATTACCATTCTTGGAATTATCAATGTGCCAATAATTAAGTACTCTGTTGATTGGTGGAACACACTTCACCAACCTGCCTCAATAAATATCTTGTCTAAAAGCTCAATTCATTCATCAATGCTTTATCCATTATTAATAATGACTGCGGCATTTGCTCTATTTTCGTTGTTAATTTTCTTAATGAAATATAATACAGAACTGATAAAAATTAAAAATAAAGGTTTAGATAGACTATGATTAACGACTTATTATTTATGAATGGATATGCAGTATACGTGTTATCTGCATTTGGTTTTACTTTATTAAGTTTCCTAAGTTTATATTTAGTAACAAAAGTTCAATTTATTAAAGAACAAAGTAAATTTGTTGCTAAATTTGGATCACTTAACACTGAACAAGCTAATTCTGCAAAATCACAAAGAATAAATAAAGAAATTTTAGCTGACGCAACAAACAACTAATTTTTGATCGATGTATGGTCGAAAAGTTAAGTTAAGATTTCTATTTGTTTCGACTATTTTATTAATTTTAATATTAACTGTTTTTTTAGTTCTAAAATCTTTAGAAGAAAACGTTGTTTATTTTCAATCTCCTTCAGAGATTAAGTCATTAACTGAGCTTACAAATAATAAAATTAGAGTAGGTGGAATGGTTAAAAAAAATTCTATTAATATGAATTCTAATGAAGTGAATTTTATTATTACAGATTTTAAAAATGAGATTAATGTTACTTATTCAGGTGCTGTCCCAAATTTATTTGAAGAAGGAAAGGGAGTTGTGGCCGAAGGTGTTTTGAAAGACAGAAATTTCTTTTCAGCAACAAAAATTTTAGCAAAGCATGATGAAAATTATATGCCTCCCGAGGTTAAAGCTGCATTGGAGGAAAATTAATTGATTTATAGTGTTGTTGGATATTATGCACTTATTTTAGGATTAATTAGTGGTTCAATTTTGATTTATTTTTCAATTCAAAATTTTAGAAATTCAGAAATTTTGGATACTAAAATATTATCATTATCATTTTTACAATTATTTTTTGTTGTTGTTAGTTTTTTTGGTTTAGTTTTATCTTTTGTAGTTTCAGATTTTAGTAACGAAACTGTATTTAGTAATTCCCATACTACTAAACCTTTGTTTTACAAAATTACAGGAACCTGGGGGAACCATGAGGGTAGTTTATTATTGTGGTTGTTGGTTTTAACATTATTCATTTTCATTTTTTTATTAAGAACAAATAATCAATCAATAAAATATAAAACTCTAACAACAATATTTCAGCAGATAATAATTATTGGTTTTTTTATATTTTTATTAAAAACTTCTAATCCATTTAATTACTTATTCCCAATTCCTGAAGAAGGTTTAGGTTTAAACCCAATATTGCAAGATCCTGCATTAGCAATTCATCCACCTATTCTATATTTAGGCTATGTTGGTTCATCAATAATATTTTCTTCCGCATTAGCAGCAACAACTTTAAAAATGGTTTCTGGAAGCTGGGCAGCTCATATAAAAAAATGGACTTTAATTTCATGGATATTTTTAACTTTAGGAATTTTACTAGGTTCTATATGGGCATATTATGAACTTGGGTGGGGAGGATTTTGGTTTTGGGATCCAGTTGAAAATGTATCTCTTATGCCTTGGTTAGCATTGACCACATTGTTACACTGTATATTAGTTTTAGAGAAAAAATCGATTTTAACCTCTTGGGTTATAATTTTATCTATCGCTACATTTACACTTAGTATGTGTGGAACTTTCTTAGTCAGATCAGGTATCCTTAATTCAGTTCATACTTTCGCTAACGACCCTGAAAGAGGTCTATTCATATTAATATTTTTATTTGTTCTAATTTTTATTTCTTTATTTATTTTTTTCTTTTTTCATAAAGAGGATCAAAAAAATTCTATAAATCTTTTTTGGTTAAGTAAAGAAAGTGCGATTATATTGAATAATTGGTTCATGATGTATTTTTTATCTGTGGTTTTAATTGGTACAGTGTATCCAATTTTTTTAGATGTAATTTCTTCAGAAAAAATATCAGTCGGTCCACCGTTCTATCATAAACTAATTATCCCTTTCTTAATTCCATTTTTAATCGCTATGGCGATTGGACCTCAATTGAAATGGATTAAATCTAACTTAGAGAGTAAAAAAATTCTTATATTTTTATTATTTATATCAATTTTAATATCTTATTTGATTGTTAAGAATTTTGATAAAAATTTACTTGTAAACACTATTTTAATCTCAAGTGCATTTTATTTGTTTTTTATTACTGTGAGGGATTTTTTTACAAAAAAATATAAAAACATTTCTCAAACTATTGCTCACTTTGGATTTAGCTTATTAATTTTAAGTATTTTATTTAATAATTTGCTTTCTAGCGAAGTAATAACCAATCTTAAAATTGGTCAGAGTTATGAAAACTCAAAAATTAAAATTACACTTGAAGATGTAAACCAGAGAAGTGAAAAAAATTACAACTCAGTGGTAGCAAATTTTAAAATAATTTCTTCAGATGGAAAAATTAATAAAATGTCTCCAGAGTTAAGAATTTACAATCAACCAAATATAGTAACTAGCGAAGCTGATATTAAAACTTCTTTAATGAAAGATAAATTTATTGTCATAAACTTAGTACAAAATCAGGAATATTTTAATGTTAGATATCAAGACAAACCTTTTATGCTTTGGATATGGGTATCAGTATTATTATTAAGTATTGGTGGAATATTAAGTTTTTTTTTAGAAAGAAAATATGAAAGATAAATTAATACCTTCAATAGTAATAATAAGTTTTATAATTATTTTTTTAATATTTTATAAAGGTTTGCAAAATACAAATATTTATACTCCCAAGTCAGAAATAAAAAAAGATATTCCAAGTTTTTCTAGTATTAAATTTGATAGCAAAGAAAATGTAAATTCGTCAGAAATATTTAATTCAAATAAATTTTATTTATTAAACATATGGGCCTCGTGGTGTGTACCCTGTAGACAAGAACATTCTTATTTAATGAAATTAAGTGAAAACAATAAAGTAACTTTAATTGGATTAAATTATAAAGATAATTTTAATAATGCTCAAAATTTTCTAATAAAATTAGGAAATCCATACGAAACAATTTTATTAGATGAAGATGGTACAATTTCAATAGAGTGGGGGGCATATGGTGTGCCAGAAACTTTTTTGATCCATAAAAATAAAATAGTTGCAAAATACATTGGACCATTAAATGAAAAATTAATTAACGAAATTAACTCGATAATAAAATGAAAATTTTAAAAATTGCTTTAATTATTTTATTATTAATTCCAAAAATATCATTTGCTAGTGATCAGCTTGAAAGAAATAAGATTACGAAAAATTTAAGATGTTTAATTTGTCAGGGTCAATCTGTGTACGATTCAGATTCTGACTTCGCAAATAGTATGAAAATTTTAGTTGATAAAAAACTTGAGGAAGGATTATCTGAAAACCAAATTTATGATTTTTTTAAAGAAAAATACGGAGAATGGATTTTGTATGATCCTGGTTTAAATAAAAATACTTATATTCTTTGGTTATTGCCAATATTGATATTTTTACTTGGAGGTGCAATAATCCTCAAAAAACTAAAATTTAAAAATTAATCCAAAATGCATTTAAAAAAAATTCTGATTTTACTTATATTTCTAGCGTTTCCGATTTCATCAAATGCAGAGGAAATTAAACAGAGAGATGTAAATACTGAGTTTAACGTTTATACTGGGATGTTTGATTTTAGTGACGATGGAAAAAAATCAGAATTAATTGGCTTTCAGCATCAAAATGAAAACTTAAATAGAGATACTTTTCTTGGAAATTTATCACCTATTACTGGTGCTCTTATAACTGCAGATAGTGCGGCTTATGTTTATACAGGAGTAGAAGCACAATATAAAATAGGTTCTTTAAATTTTAATCCAAGTTTTACTCCAGGATTATATCACGAAGGTGATGGAAAAGACTTAGGTCACGTTTTAGAATTTAAATCTGAGTTACAAATTTCTTTAGATATGTCTGAGAGCAGTCAATTTGGTTTTTCATATAATCATATATCTAATGCAAGTATAGGAGATAAAAATCCTGGGGCAAATAGTTATATGTTTAATTTCTTTAAAAGCTTCTAATACACTTTTATGAATTTAAATGATTGCTATAATTTTGATGACTTTAGAAAATTAGCCAAGAAAAAATTACCAGCACCAATATTTCATTATATTGATGGAGGTGCTGATGATGAAATAACTTTAAACAGAAATACAGACTCATTTAACGACTGTGATTTAGTTCCTAGTATTTTAAACAGTGTTGGAGAGCCAGATTTATCTACAACAGTTTTTGGTAGAAAAATTGATATGCCTCTATTTTTGTCTCCTACAGCGATGCAAAGTTTGTATGACCCAGAAGGTGATAAAGCTTCTGCTAGAGCAGCAGAAAAATTTAATACAATTTATAGTATGTCAACAATGGCATCATTTTCTATAGAAGAAGTTGCAAATATTTCTAGTGGTCCAAAACTTTTCCAACTTTATATCCATAAGGATAAATCAATTACTGATGATTTAATTGAAAGATGTAGCAGAGCAAATTTTGATGGTATGTGCATTACTGTTGATACTTTAGTTGCTGGTAACAGAGAAAGAGATCATAGAACTGGTTTCACTACCCCACCCAAATTTACCTTAGATAGTTTGCTAAGTTTTGCTATGAGACCTGGCTGGGTTTTTAAATATTTTACTAACAAAAAATTTGAATTAGCAAATATTAAAAATAAAACTGACAAGGGAACTAACATAGCTAAATCAGTAATGGACTATATTAATGAACAATATGATCCAGCAATGAATTGGAAAGATGCAGAATATTGTATTAAAAAATGGAATAAACCAATGGCACTAAAAGGAGTAATGTCTGTTGAAGATGCAAAGAGAGCAATTGATATAGGTTGTACTGCAATAATGATATCTAATCATGGTGGAAGACAATTGGATGGATCTAGATCACCTTTTGATCAAGTAAAAGCAATTTCAGATGCGGTAGGAGATAAATTAGAAATTATTCTTGATGGTGGAGTAAGAAGAGGAACGCATGTTTTAAAAGCTCTTGCAGCTGGTGCAACAGCTTGTAGTTTTGGAAAAGCTTTTCTTTTTAGTTTAGGTGCTGGAGGACAAAAAGGTGTTGAAAGATTACTTGAGAACATGCAAAAAGAAATTAGAAGAAATATGATTTTGATGGGCTGTAAATCTGTAAAAGATCTTGATGAATCAAAAATAATCTACAGAAATTAAGATAAATTAAGGAAATTCAAATTTTATCTTAATAGACAATTAACTTAATTTATGTATATTTTCCAACTTTATTATGAAACTAGCAGCGTCACTTAATAGACTTGGAACAGAAAGTGCTTTTTCAGTTTTAGCAGAAGCTAAAAAATTAGAAGCACAAGGAAACCCAATGATACATCTTGGGTTGGGTCAGCCAGATTTTAAAACACCTAAACATGTAGTTGAAGCTGCAAAGAAAGCTTTAGATGATGGTCACCATGGCTATGTTCTTTCAAATGGAATTTTAGAGTGCAGACAAGCGGTTACTAGATGGATCAAGAAAAGATATAACGCTGAAGTAGATCCAGAAAGAATTATCATAATGCCAGGTGGCAAACCTACAATGCATTATGCTATACAGTGTTTTGGGGAGCCAGGAGCAGAAATTATTCATCCTACACCAGCTTTTCCTATTTATGAGTCTATGATTAATTATACAGGTTCTACTGCTGTACCTTATGATTTAACAGAAGATAAAGATTTAAAATTTAGTGCGGATAAAATTCTATCTTTAATAACTGAAAAAACTAGATTGTTAATTTTAATTAATCCTAATAATCCAACTGGAAGTTTTGTTGAGAAATCTGAAATTGATAAATTAGCAGAGGGTTTAAAAAAACATCCTCATGTAACTATTTTGAGTGATGAAATTTACAGTAGACAAATATTTGATAATAAAGAAATGCCAACATTCTTTAACTATCCTGAGTTAAGAGAAAGACTAATTGTTTTAGAAGGCTGGAGCAAAGCTTACTCAATGACAGGTTGGAGATTAGGTTGGAGTTTTTGGCCTGAAAATTTAATTGAACATATTAATAAATTACTAATCAATAGTGTTTCTTGTGTTAATGCTGCGGCTCAATTTGCAGGAATAGCAGCGCTTGATGGACCAGACGATTCAATTGATTTGATGATGGAAAAATTTACACAAAGAAGAAAATTAATTCATGAAGGACTGAATAGTCTACCCGGAATAGAATGCAGTTTGCCGGGAGGAGCATTTTATGCATTTCCAAAAGTTATAGGGACTGGAATGGATGGTGCAGAGTTTTGTAAAAGAGCCATGCATGAAGCGGGTGTTGCTATTGTCCCAGGCACGGCATTTGGAAAAACATGCAAAGATTACGTAAGATTTAGCTTTGCTGCATCTCAGGATAACATTTCTAACGCATTGGAAAATATCAAAAAAATGCTAGGTTAAGCTATGTCTGAAATAGCTTTACCAAAAATTGATAGGTCTATTGTATCTAATAAATCTCAAATAGTAAAAAAACTATCAAGTCTAACTAATCCAGAAAATGTTTTAAGCGAAGCTGATGAATTAAGACCTTATGAAACTGATGCGCTTTCAGTTTATACCCAAACGCCTTTAGCTGTGGTCTTGCCTGAAAACACTAAAGAAGTTAGTGAAATTCTTAAATATTGTAATGAAGAAAATATCAAAGTAGTTCCAAGAGGAGCTGGAACAGGTTTATCCGGTGGGGCATTACCTTTGCAAGACGCTATCCTTTTAGGTTTAGGAAAATTTAATAAAATTTTAGAAATTGATTATGAGAATAAATGTGTGATCACTCAACCTGGTGTTACTAACTTAGGAATTACTCATGCTGTGGAACATAAGGGTTTTTATTATGCTCCAGATCCATCTAGTCAATTAGCATGCTCAATCGGTGGTAATGTGGCTGAAAATTCAGGAGGTGTTCATTCTTTAAAATATGGAACCACTACAAACAATATTTTAGGTGTAGAAATGGTAATGATGGATGGAACTATTTGTAAAATTGGAGGAAAATCTTTTGATCAAGAAGGATATGACCTCATGGGATTAATTTGTGGTTCAGAAGGATTATTAGGCGTTGTTACTGAAGTAACTGTTAAGATTCTGAAAAAACCAGAAGTTGTTAAAGCAGCTTTAATTGGTTTTCCATCAATTAAAGAAGGAGGAGATGCAGCGTCTGAAATAATTTCAAGCGGAATAGTTCCTGCTGGAATGGAAATTATGGACAAAGCTCTTATTGAAGCAACAGATAATTTTAGCAAAGCTGGTTATCCAAGAGATGCCGAATTATTATTAATTGTTGAACTTGATGGAACAGAGTCAGAAGTAAATGAGTTGATTAAAAAAGTTGAGATAATTTGTAAAAAAAATAATTGTTCAAGTTTAAAATTAAGCAAAAATGAAAAAGAAAGACTATCTTTTTGGGCTGGGAGAAAAGCTGCTTTTCCAGCATGTGGAGCAATGGCTCCAGATTATTACTGTATGGATGGCTCAATACCTAGAGGCAAACTCGCAGAAGCTTTACTTGAAATAAAAAAACTTTCAGAAAAATATAATTTACCAGTAGCAAATTGTTTCCATGCAGGTGATGGGAATTTACATCCATTAATTATGTTTGATGGGAATGATAAAGAACAGTTAAGAAAAACCGAAGAGTTTGGATCAGAAATATTAAAAACTTGCGTAAGACTTGGAGGAGTAATCACAGGAGAGCATGGAGTTGGTATCGAAAAAAGAGAACTTATGTGTGAGATGTTCAACGATAATGATATTCAACAACAGTTAGATATTAAAAAATCATTAGATGAGAAAAACTTACTAAATCCTGGAAAAGTATATCCTATTCTTAGAAAGTGCGCGGAGGAAGGAAGGGTTCATGTCCATAAAAGCAAAGATAAATTCCCAGATCTTCCAAGATTCTAATAACATCTATTATCCAAAAAACGAAAGTGAAGTTTCAGAATTAATTAGAGAACTTTACAAAAAAGACTCTCCAACAGAAATAATAGGAAATAATTCTAAAAGCTTCATTGGAAATAAAGCTCAATCAGCAAACACAATGTCGCTTTCGAAATTAACAGGCATAATAGATTACAGACCTGAGGAATTGTATATTAAAGTAAAGGCTTGCACACCTATTGAAGAAGTTGAAAAAATACTTGATGAAAATAATCAGGAATTAGCTTTTGAGCCTATTGATTTTGGTTATATAAAAAATGGTGTATCTAACAAAGGAACTATAGCAGGGTATTTATCCTGTAATTATGCAGGCTCAAGAAGGTTTAAAGTTGGAAGTGTTAGAGATCATGTGTTGGGTTTTAAAGGAGTAAATGGCAAAGGGGATATTATTAAATCAGGTGGCACAGTAGTTAAAAATGTTACTGGTTATGATTTGTCAAAACTCATAGCAGGATCCTTTGGTACCTTAGTAGCTTTAACAGAAATCACTTTAAAGGTTTTACCAAAAAAAGATTCATCAAATACAATCGCAATTTATATTGATAAATCTGAGGAAATTTTTGATTTATTTATTAAATTATCAAGTTCCAGCAGTGAAATATCAGGAGCAGTGTATGTTCCTAATAAATCAAAGGATGATGATTTCTTAAAGAAAAAAAATTCTGTACTAAAATTTAACGATTTAAAATCTAATACTTCTTTTCTAGCTTTTAGAGTAGAGGGAGATAAAATTTCAATAAAGGAAAAAATTAAAAATTTAAGCAAAGAACTTGAACTTGATAAATTTGAAACTTCCACTTTAGATGTTTATCAGTCAGAACCATTTTGGCAAAAAATTAATAATTTAGAAATTTTTGAAAATACAAAAAATAATTTAATCAGAATGGTTATTCCTCCAGCAAAAGGATCAAATTTATTAAAATTTTTAGACAATAAATATAAATATTTTGTAGATTGGTGTGGATCATTATTTTGGATAGAAGTTGATGAACAAAAAGAAGAAAAAATAAAAGAGCTAAAAAAAATAGCTCTGGAGTCAGGTGGTTATTTAACTGTAATAAAAACTTCAGCAGATTATGATTATGGAGAATCAATTTTTACAGTCGATGATATACGTTTGATGATTTCAGAAAAAATTAAGAAAAGTTTTGATCCAAAAAGAATTTTAAACCCTGGAAAAATGTATAGAGGAATTTAATGCAGACAAAATTTACTGAACAGCAACTTAAAGATTCTGATAATTTTGCTACAGAAAAAGTATTTAAAAAGTGTGTTCACTGTGGAATGTGTAATGCTACTTGTCCCACACATCAGCTGATAGGTGATGAATTGGATGGACCAAGAGGTAGAATTTATCTTATTAAAGACATGTTGGAAAATAACAGAAAACCAACTGAAAAAGTTGTTAAGCACATTGATCGTTGTCTTTCATGTTATAGCTGTATGACTACTTGTCCTGCAGGTGTAAACTACATGCACATCATAGATCATGGAAAAAAATATATTGAAAAAAATTATGAAAGATCATTTTTTGATAAACTAATTAGATATTTTTTATCAATCACTTTACCAAATGTTAAAGTATTTAGACTTTCAAGTTTTTTTGTTAAATTGGCAATGCCATTCAAATTCTTAATGCCTACAAAGATTAAAGACATGATTGAATTAATGCCAACAACTTTTCCAAAAAAAACTTTACCTATTAAAGAGATTTACAAAGTTTCAGACAAGAAAAGAATAGCAAGAGTTGCTTTATTAACTGGATGTGTACAAAAAGAAATTTCACCTCAAATAAATGAAGCAACAATCAGATTATTAAATAGACATGGGGTTGAAGTTGTAGTTCCAAAAAAAATTCGTTGCTGTGGATCTTTAAATCACCATCTAGGAAAAGAAGAGGATGCTCACCAAGATTTTAAAAATAATATAAATACTTGGTATGAGGAGCATCAAAAGGGAAATTTAGACGCAATTTTATCTAATACATCAGGTTGCGGTACTACCATGAAGGATTATGGTTTTATTTTTAGAGATGACAAAGAGTTAAGTAAAAAAGCAAAAGTCATATCAGATCTTACAAGAGATATTTCTGAGTATATTTTTGAAAGTTTAAAACTAAATATAAAATCTAAAGGAAAGAAATATAAAGTTGCTTATCACTCTGCATGTTCAATGCAGCATGGTCAAAAAGTTCATTCACAACCAATTTCATTACTTGAAAAAACTGATAATGAAATAATGGAAATTCCACAAGGGCACATTTGTTGTGGATCAGCAGGAACTTACAATATTTTACAATCAAAAATTGCAAAACAACTATTAGAAAATAAGGTAAATAACATAGAAAGTTTAAATCCTGATTTTATTTCAACAGGAAATATTGGTTGTATTACCCAAATTTCTCATGGTACTAAAGTCCCAATTTTACATACAATTGAAGTTTTAGATTGGTACACAGGCGGTCCCAAACCTGAAATTTTAAAATAGGGGTTTTATGAAAAAAATTTTAATTACTAGAAGACTAATCCGAGAGAGTGAAGATAAAGCATCAAAATTATTTGAAGCTAAATTTAATTCAAATGATGAACTTTATTCACAATCAAAAATTATTGAAATGAGCAAAGGATGTGATGGAATTTTATCATCTTTAACTGAAAAATTAGATGCTGATACAATAAATAAACTTCCAGATAGTATTAAAATAATTTCAAATTTTGCAGTTGGTTTTGGAAACATTGATTTAGATGCTGCTAAAAAAAGAGGTATTGCTGTCACTAATACCCCAGAAGTTTTGTCAGATGCTACAGCTGAGATAGGAATATTACTTATATTAGGAGCTTGTCGAAGAGCGTCAGAGGGAATTGAGTCTGCTCGTGAAGGTGGATGGAAATGGTCCGCAGATTATTTAATTGGAAAACAGTTAACAGGAACAAGATTAGGAATTTTAGGTATGGGTCGTATCGGTCAAAAAATTGCAAATATTGCTAAATCTTTAGGCATGGTTATTCATTATCATAATCGTTCAAAATTAAGTGAAGATAAAGAGCAGGGTGCAATTTATCATGACAGCATAAAAAGTCTTTTTTCAGTGTCAGATGTTTTATCTATCTGTTGTCCAGCTACAAAAGAAACAGAAAATTTAATAAATAAAGAGACAGTAGAGTATTTCCCTAAAGGTGCTGTAATAACAAATGTTGCTCGAGGCGATATAGTTGATGATGAAGCTTTGATTGATGCATTGAATAGAAGAAAAATTTATGCAGCAGGATTAGATGTATATAAAAATGAACCAAATTTAAATCCTGGTTATTTAAAAATCCCGAGTGTTTTTGTTTTGCCTCATTTAGGAAGCGCTACAAAAGATACTAGAATTGCAATGGGAAATTTAGCGATAGACAATATAGAAGAATTTTTTAGAACTGGTAATTGCGTTAATAAAGTTAACTAAATTTTAATGAATAAACCTGTTCTAGCTAAATCAAAAGCTATTATAATTTTTTTAGTTTTTGCTATAGGATATTTTATTTCTACTCTTTTAAGAGCAATAACTGCAACAATTTCACCTGAATTAGTAAATGAATTTAATCTTTCTGCAGGAGAGCTTGGATTATTAGGTGGCGGATATTTTCTAGGATTTGCAAGTGTACAAATCCCTTTAGGCTATATGCTAGACATGAGAGGTCCAAGAAAAATTGTTTCATACTTTTTATCATTAACCATTGTTGGTTTATTAATATTTGCTCTTGCTCAGAATTTTTTAACTCTTTTAGTATCTAGAATAATTATAGGAGTTGGTGTTGGAGCTTGTTTAATGGGGCCTTTGACAGCTTATCGGATTTGGTATCAAGATGAAACCCAACAACGTGCAAACTCATGGATGTTAATGGTTGGTGCAATTGGTATGTTGTCATCAAGTTTACCAGTTCAATTTTTCTTACCTATAATTGGTTGGAGAAATATATTTTTGCTTTTAGCTTTCATAACTTTGGTTTGTATAATTTTGATAATTATTTTTATCCCTCAGTGGACTTCAAAAGGTAATCAGAAAAACGATGATGCAAAATTGAGTATTGTTTGGCAAAATCAATTCTTCAGAAGTGTTATTCCAATGGGCTTTTTTAGCACTGGAGGATTATTTGCTATCCAAACACTATGGGCTGGTCCTTGGATGATAAAAGTATCTGGGTATACACCAGAAGAAAGTGCAAAAGGGTTATTTTTAATTTATTTTTTTATGTTGCTATCATTTTTGATATGGGGCTATTTTGTTCCTAAATTTTCAAAGAACGTTAATGATGCAATCAGATTGTTGAAATATGGTTCACCATTAAGTTTATTGGTATTGGGTGTAATTATTTATCTAGGTCCAAATACAGATTCAATTCATTGGGCATTATTCATAGTTTCAGCTGTATTTTTGTCCTTAATTCAGCCAGCAGTTGGGATGGCTTTCTCTGTATCTAATGCAGGCAAAGCTCTAACTTCTTATAATTTGTTAATATTTATAGGTGCTTTTTTTCTACAATGGATAATCGGCCTTATTATAGATTTAGGATTAAGTTTAAATTATTCTGAAATTGCTTCATTTCAATTAGCAATGTCTTTTGTACTAGTTACGTCTTTAACTTCTTATTTATATTTTTTAGTAAAAAATAATTAATTTAGATGCTTATAAATTGTAGTTCTAGATACACCTAATTTTCTCGATGCTGCAGAAATATTATTAGTTTCACTAAAAGTAGATCTAATTAGAATACACTTTTCTCTTTTAATTTTTGTATCCTCGCAATTTTTACAAGCGTAAGTTTTATTTTGTTTGCCAGTTTCAATAAATTTACTTTCTTTAAAATTTTGACTTTTGACCACAAAAACAGACGAACCTAAATGATCTGTTATCTTTAGAGTTTTATTATTTAAGATATCTGATGCAATTGATGAAAATGAAGTTGTAAAAATTTTATTAAAATTTTCATTTTTTAAATCAACTAGTCCATTAAGCATAATTTTTGCATTGTTGTTTGCACCCACAATTAATCCATCCCCATTTATTGCCAGCATCCCAACACTAGTTGTAGTTAGATATTCTTGTCTTGGGTGAAAAGAAATAATTAATTCGTTTTCAAATTTTTTAATAAACAATTTGGTTTCGATACTTCTAGTTGCAAGTCTTACTAAAGCTAGCGTATGTTGTTCTCTGGACATTGAGTCTGTTGAAGCATCAATAATACCAATAATTTTACCGTCATAATTTATGATTGGACTTGCAAAGCACGAAATATTTTCATGAGCAGTAAAAAAGTGTTCTTTACCTGAAACGATAGTTGGTTTTTTTAGTTCAACAGATAATCCAAGACCGTTTGTTCCACAAATTTTTTCTGCCCAAATTGAACCTGGTATTACTGTTTTACCAACGTCAGTTTGTAAACAAGATTTGTCATAAATTGTATCCAAGACTAATCCTTTCTCATCTGAGTAAGCCACCATAAAATTTGTTCCTGCTATTTGGGAATATAAAAGTTCTAGTTCAGGAATAATTATTCTTCTGATAGTTTCATTTCGCTCTTTTATCTCTTTTAATTCGATTGATGAAATTACACTTTGTTTAGGATCATTAAACGGATCAAGGCCTTCACTGATACATCTCAACCAACTTTCATTAATATCTTTTCCCATCTCATAAGAGCTCATATTCCTTTTGTGTAGGATATTTTTAAGTTCGCTGTTTGAGTGCCTTAAGTTTGACATTTTAAAAGTTTATTTGTTTTTCTAGATACAACAACCAACCACAGGTTGTAATTGTTAACTTTTTGTACATATAAAGATGCCGTTGACTCCATTCTATATCAGAATTTTAATAGTGTTACTTAAATATTAAAGGAGAGATAATAATGAAAGCACAGGTTTTGCATAAATATGACCCTGAAATGAAAGAAAAGGTCTGGGTCACAGGTGAGGAGATGCCAGATCCTAAAATTGAAAAGGCGTCAGACGTTATAGTTAAAATTGGTGCTGCAGGAGTCTGCAGAACTGATTTACATATTATTGAAGGAGTATGGAAACACATCCAAGATCCAGATGGAAAATTATTACCATGTGTAATGGGACATGAAAATGCTGGTTGGGTAGAAGATGTAGGTTCAGACGTTACTGAATTTAAAAAGGGTGATCCTGTAATATTACACCCGCTTATTTCTGGAACAGGAGGAACTTGTTTAGATTGTAGAAGAGGTAATGATATGCATGCTGAAGCAGGCGCATTTCCTGGATTAAGTATTAAAGAAGGTGGCTACGCTGAACTATTAAAAACTAGCGTTAGAAATTTAATTAAACTTCCAAAAGTATTAGCGCCCAAAGATGTTGCACCTTTTTCAGATGCAGGTCTTACAGCTTATAGAGTGGTAAAAAAAGCAACAAGACATTTGCTACCTGGTCAGAGCTGTACAATTATTGGTGCAGGAGGTTTAGGTCACATCGCCATTCAATGTTTAAAAGCTATGTGTGCAGCAGATATTATTATTGTTGAAAAATCTGAAGCAGCATTGAAACATGCAATGGAACTTGGTGGTGACCACGGAGTTTTAATTGATGGAAACGAAATTGAAAAAGTTCAAGAACTAACAAAAGGAAAAGGTTCTGAAGCTGTAATTGATTTCGTAGGTGAAAAAGGATCTACTGCCATGGGAATTCAAATGACTTCTAATGGTGGTTTTTACTACATAGTTGGATATGGAGAAGAAATTAAATCACTTGCAGTTGATTTAATTATTTCTGAGAAAACAATTGTAGGTAATTTAGTGGGAACGTGGTCTGAATTATATGAATTAATGGAGTTAGCTGACAGAGGTAAAGTTAAGCTCTCTATGCAGGAGTATAGTTTAGACGATGCTAATAAAGCACTTCATGATCTTAACGATGGTAAGGTTAAGGGACGAGCTGTTTTAGTTCCATAAAAAAAAGAGAGGTGATAATGAAAATAATAAAAACCTGCTTAACGGCTGTAATATCAAGTATGATGATATTTAGCCCTATGGCATATGCTGATAAGTGGAGTGATCAATTCCCACATATCAAAGCAACAGGAGATATTCCAGGTGATTGTTCTTATGAGGAAATGTCTAAGAAAAATTACAAAGGAAAAACTCTTAAAATAAATACTCACGCAATTCCAGTAATGGGAGAGCCAACAGCTCTTCATGCTGAACAGTTTGAAAAATTAACTGGAGCTAAAGTTGAAGTTACTCATACACCAGCGGGTGATTTGTATTCTAAAGCAATGGTTCCTTTTCAAGCTGGACAAGCACCTTACGATATTGTGTTTGGATTTTCTAACTTTATCAATGACTGGAAAAGATATTTAGCACCAGTTCCTAAGAAGTATATGAACTCAACAGAGATGAAAGACGTAACTAAATCTCATATGGGTGTATCATCTTGGGATGGAACTATGTACCAGTATCCAGTTGATGGTGACAGACACTATCTAAAATATAGAAAAGACGTCATTGACAATCCTGAAATGCAAAAAAAATATAAAGCAGAAACAGGAAAAGATCTAAAAGTTCCAACAACTTGGAAAGAATATGCTGAGATGGCAAAATTCTTTAATGGTTGGGACTGGGATGGAGATGGTGAGTTAGAATATGGTTCAGCTGAAGTTATGAAAAAAGACGACTTAATGTTCGCAGCTTTTTTCAGCAGATCAGTTGCATATGCTAAAAATCCAAGAACTCCAGGTGGTTTCTTTTTTGATTTAGAAACTATGAAACCAAACATTAATAATCCAGGTTTCGTTGAAGCTTTAACTGATTGGGTTGAAGCTACTAAATATGTTCCTCCAGGGGGAACTAACTTTGGTCTAGGTGACGAAATTGGATCATTTGGTGGTGGACAAACTTTATTTAGTTTTTCATGGGATGATGCATTTATTGCAGCGATGCAAGATGACAGCCCTATTAAAAACAAAGTAGGTGCAGCTCCTCTTCCAGGTGCCAACAAAGTTTGGAACAGAGTTTCAAATAGTTGGGAAAACCAATACAACCAAGCTCCTTACATTGTTTGGGGTTGGGCAGTTGGTGTTGCTAAGAAAAGTAAAGTAAAAGATATGGCGTTTGATTATCTTTGCTTCTTCTCAAATGGAGCAAACCACCAAGCTGACTTAGCAATTGGTAGATTTGGTGTTAACCCTTTCAAAAACTCTGACTTCGACCCTAATATTTACATTAATAGTATGGGTTGGGATCCAGAGATCGCTAACAGTTACACTCAAACACTTTTAGACATGGAGAAAAGTCAAAATAGAGTTTTCCCTTTAAGAGTTCCAGGTGTATTTGAGTTTACAAGTGCTGTTGCTACAGGAACTTCTAAAGCTTTAGCAGGACAATTGTCTCCTCAAGAAGCATTAGACGAAGTTGCTAAAGAGTGGGAAGCAATTGTAAGCAGAGTAGGTAAAAAAGCAGTAAGAGATGCCTACGCTGTTGGTGTTAAAATGGAAGACAACCAACTATAATAATACTTAATTTATGTGGCCATTTATTAAAATGGCCACATATAAAAAAAATAATATAATCCAACTTTATAAATGAACTTTAAGCATAAATATTTCTTTCTGTTTCCAGGTCTATTTGTACTGATTGGAATTTTAATTTTTCCAATTATTTTTGTAGTTCGATTAAGTTTATCTGGATGGAATAGTTATAATCCAGGTTTAGATTTTATAGGTATAGAAAACTATATCCGTCTATTTACAGATGACCCAAGATTTTGGGAGTCTTTTTTTAGATTAAGTTTTTTGTCTGTTACAACAGTAATTCTCCAGTATGTGATTGGATTTGCTCTTGCACATATGGTTTGGAAAGACATCAAATTTAAAAGATTTTTTAGAGTTTTATTTTTAGTTCCAATGATGACAACTCCAGTAATTATGACTGTTATTTGGAGAACTTTTTTTCATGAGTCTTTAGGACCTGTTAATGATATTTTATCTAATTTTGGTTTATCTCCCAAATGGTTAACAGACCCAGCTTTAGCTAAATTTACAGTAATTATAGTTGAGGTTTGGCAGTGGACACCGTTTATGTTTCTACTTTTATTAGCGGGTTTATTGTCATTACCTAAAGAACCATTTTTGGCTGCTGCGATTGATGGAGCTAGTCCAGTAAGAAAATTTATTTATGTAACTTTCCCACTAATGGCGCCTATATCAATCGGTGCAATAATTATTAGATTAATTGAGGCATCAAAAATTATGGATACCGTTTATGTCCTAACATCAGGAGGGCCAGGTACCTCTACAGAAACGTCAAGTTTTTATATTTTTATTAAAGGATTAAGAGAGTTTCAAATGGGATACGCAGCTTCGATGTCTTTTACTTACTTAATTATTATGATCATAAGTTTAACAATTATTGCAAAAGTTTTAACTAAATTACTTTTAAAAGAATAAATTATGAGCAAGCTTTATACATTTTTAAAATATTTTTTTATTGTCTTTTGGGCAGTCTTTGTTGTTGCTCCTTTTCTTTGGGCATTAACTACATCGTTTAAAGATTTTCAATCTGTAAATGGTGGAGTTACGTATATACCATGGGTAGACTTTGAACCTAATTTAGAGGGTTGGAAAGTTTTGATAAAGTCTCCAGCTAAAGGTGGAGTTGATATAGTAGAACCTTATTTCAATAGTTTATTTGTAACCTGTACTGCAAGTTTAATTAGTATAATTCTTGGCACATTGTCAGCTTATGCTTTATCCAGATACACCTTTAAAGCAGGCTTTGTAAAAAATAATGACATTACATTTTTCTTTATTTCTCAAAGAATTATGCCACCAATTGTTTTATCAATTCCATTTTTTTTGTTTTTAAGTTCAATTAATTTATTAGATAGCCTCATAGGATTGATTGTAGTTTATATTGTTTTACTGATGCCTATTGCAGTTTGGATTATGGTTGATTTCTTTAATAAAGTTCCAAGAGAGATTGATGAAACAGCTTTGATTGATGGATGTAATCCTTATCAAGCTTTCTTAAAAGTGGTGCTACCAAACTCAATACCAGGATTAATTGTTGCTGGTATGTTTTGTATTATTTTTGGATGGATAGACTTTTTCTTTGCATTCATTTTAACTTTCACAGAAGTACAGTTATTACCGGTAAAAATTGTTGCTTTGAACTCATCTGTTACTCCATGGTGGAGCTTATCAGCATCTGCTCTGGTTTCAGTTGCACCATTAATTATAGTAGCCTTCATAGTTGAGAGATATCTATCTAAAGGAAATCTATCAGGAGCAATTAAATAATGAATTTAATTGCTAACAACTTAACTTATAAACCAAGTGAAGAGTATCATCTAAACGAAGTGTCCTTTAATTTTAAAGAGGGGAATTTATACACAATTCTTGGAAGAACTTTATCAGGTAAAACAACTTTATTAAAAACTATAGCTGGACTTTTAACTCCAGATAGTGGTGATATCGAATTTGATGGTAAGGATTTTTTAAAGGTTCCAGTTTGGCAAAGAAATGTAGCTATGGTTTATCAACAATTTATTAATTATCCTCATTTAAATGTATTTGAAAATATCGCGTTTCCTTTGAGACAAAGAAAAATCGATAATGAAGAAATCAAAAAAAAAGTAATGGAGTCTTTAAAATCAGTTGGGTTAGTTGGCTATGAAAACAGAAAAATTCAGGAGCTATCTGGTGGTCAGCAACAACGTGTCTCTTTAGCAAGATCATTAGTTAAAAATGCTAAAATATTATTGCTAGATGAGCCTTTAGTTAATTTAGATTACAAATTGAGAGAACAGCTTAGAGAGGAATTTAAGAGTTTGTTTTCAAAAGGTTTAGCTGATGAAACTATCTTAATTTATTCTACCACAGACCCAAGAGAAACCATGGAATTAAATGGAGAAGTAATTGTTCTAGATGAAGGCAAAGTGCTACAAGTAGGTCCAGCAAAAGAAATATTTGAGAACCCAAGTTCTTTAAAAGTTGCTGAAATTTCTAACGACCCACCTATGAATATTATTGAAGCAGAAATATCTAATGAGCAAATAAGATTTGAAGGCATTGAAATTAAAGCGCCCAATCATCTATCAAAGTTAACTGATAGTGGACTAAAGATTGGTTTAAGATCTTCAGATATTGAACTCAATGAAAATGGTCATGAATTTGAAGTTGAGCTTGCTGAAATTAGTGGTTCTGAAACTTTACTTCATTTAAAAAGAGGAACTATAAAAATTATTATTTCTATAGAAGAGGTTTTGAATTTTAAAATTCATGACAAGATTAAAATAGATTTTAAAATAGATAGAGCTTATGCCTTTGCTGCTGATGGTAAATTAGCATCCTCACCATTTGGAGGAAGCAATGGCTAAAATTGATTTAAGTAATATCTCACATTCTTACAATCCAAATGATCCAAATCCAGTTTATGCATTAAATCCATTTTCGATGACTTGGGAGAATGGAAATAGATATGCAATCTTAGGTCCTTCTGGATGTGGAAAAACAACGATGTTAAATATTGTTTCTGGATTAGTAAGACCATCAGCTGGAAAAATATTATTTGATGATAAGGATGTTACAGATTTAAAAACAGAAGAAAGAAATATTGCTCAAGTTTTTCAGTTTCCAGTAATTTATAACACCATGACAGTTTTTGAAAATCTTGCTTTTCCATTAAAGTGTAGAGATTTTTCAAAAGCTAAAATAGATGAAAGAGTTAATTCTGTTGCAGAAACTTTAAATTTAAAATCTTTTTTAAACTCTCCTGCACGAAAATTAACAGCAGATCAAAAACAATTAATATCTTTAGGAAGAGGTTTGGTACGAGAAGATGTTGCTGCAGTTTTAATGGATGAGCCTTTGACTGTTATTGATCCTGATTTAAAATTTAGATTGAGAAGAAATCTAAAAGAAATAAACGAACAATACAAAACAACTTTAGTTTATGTAACACATGATCAAAACGAAGCCATGACATTTGCAGATAATATAATTGTGATGAGTGAAGGAGAAGTTGTACAAACGGGTTCACCTAAAGAATTATTTGAAAGACCTAATACAACTTTTGTTGGTTACTTTATTGGTTCACCTGCTATGAATTTATTTGATAGTGAAGCAACTTCAGAAAATACTGTTAAAATAAATAATACAATAATTAAGACGAATACAAATTTGTCTAATCTAAAAAGTAAAAATATAAAATTAGGAATTAGATCTGAGTTTATTAAAATTGCAAAAAATCAAAGTGAAAATCTTGTTGATGTAAATGTTCAAAAAGTTGAAGATTTTGGAAATTACAAATTGATTACCGCAAGAATGGATAATTTTGAAATTAAGTCTAAGGTTAATAGAGAAACTGAAATTTCAGGTGAAAAAATTAAACTTCATATACCAGCTGAAAAGTGCTGTATTTACGAAAATAACAAATTGATTTAAGTTTTAAATACTACCTATAATTGTAAAAAAATTCTATCTAACCCATTCTAGGTCACTTTTTAGAAAGACTCTAATCTAAAAATATGTTTTAGTGCTCGCCAAGTTAATTAACTAGAGGAGAATAAATGATTAAGAATAAGAAATCTTTGAAGAGTTCTAAAACTCCTTCAAGAAGAAAGTTCTTCAAAGCAGCGGCAGCAACTGGTGCAGCAACAGCAGCAGCAGTAGCTATGCCAAACATTGCTTTAGGTGACGGTCACGTTACTCTAAAAATGCAAGCTGCTTGGCCATCAGGTGCTAACATCTTTTTCGAAATGGCAACAGACTATGCGAAAATGGTTAGCGACATGTCAGATGGTAAATTAAAAATTGACGTTCAACCAGTTGGAGCAGTTGTAAAAACTTCTGAAATTGGACAAGCGGTTAGTTCTGGAGTAGTAGATATGGGTCACTGGGTGACTGCATACTGGTACGGAAAAAACCCTGCTGCGTCTCTTTTCGGAACAGGTCCTTCATACGGAATGTCATCTCAAGAAGTTATGGGATGGATGGAGTATGGTGGAGGAAGAGCTTTATACGATGAAGCTGTAAAAAGCGTAGGATTTAATTACTACGGTTTCTTCCATATGCCAATGCCTGCACAGCCTTTTGGTTGGTTCAAAAAGAACGTAACTAAAGTATCTGATGTTAAAGGTATGAAGTATAGAACTGTTGGTCTAGCGACTAACGTTTTAACTGCTATGGGAATGGTTGTAAGACAGTTACCAGGTGGTGAAATCCAACCGGCAATGAAAACTGGTTTGATTGATGCTGCTGAGTTTAACAACCCAACATCAGACTCACAGTTTGGAATGCAAGACGTATCTAAACATTATCACTTAGGAAGTTTCCACCAATCTCAGGAAATGTTTGAAGTGCCGATTAACAAGAAAAGATACGATAGCCTTTCACCAGCTCATCAAGCTATCTTGAGAAATGCTGCATATGCTGCAAACTCAGATAACTACTTCAAAGCATTGGTTAGATATTCAACTGACCTTGCTAAGTTGATGAATGAGCATAAGGTAAACGTTTACCAAACATCTGATGCAATTTTAGCTGAGCAATTAAAAGGCTGGGATAAAGTTGTAGGAGAGTTTGCTGCTAAAGACGCTTTCTTCAAAAAAGTAGTAGACTCACAAAAAGCATACGCTAAGAGAACTATGAAGTATCTGTTGATGAATCAACCGAACTACAAATTAGCTTATGAAAATGAGTTTGGTCCAATCGAAAAAGTTAAAATCTAATTAACTTTAAAATAAATTTAAAAGGGGGTTGAAAAACCCCCTTTTTTTTACACGTATTTTAATATATTTCTTTGATATGAAGTCATTTATTCAATTTGCAGATACTCTCAGCACATCGATGGGAAAAGCTTTTTCTTGGTGCATCGTAGTTTTAATGGGAGGAACTGTTTATGAAGTAGTGATGGCTTATGTTTTTAATTCCCCAACGTTATGGAATTTTGATTTTAGTATGCAAATGTATGGTGCAATTTTAATGATGTCAGGAGCTTATTGTTTAGCTACGGAATCTCACGTGAGAGGAGATGTTATATATAGATTGTTTAGTCAAAGAACCCAGGCTTGGATTGATTTAGTATTATATTTTATTTTCTTTTTTCCTGGAGTAATTGCATTAGCTTTTTATGGGTACGAGTACGCAGCACTTGCTTGGAAAATAAAAGAGACTAGTTGGAGTAGTCCGGCTCAAATTCAGATTTATATGGTTAAAACAATGATACCAGCTGCTGGTGTTTTATTAATCATTCAAGGGATTAGCGAGGTATTCAGATCAATTATTTGTATTCAAACAGGACAGTGGCCAGCAAGAATGGTTGTGGCTGAAGAAACAGAACAAGTTTTAATGAGAACAGCTCAAGAAGAGGACGATAAAAATGTTATTTAGTTTAACAAATCCAGAAATTGCAATTTTGATGATGGGTATGTTTTTGTTTGCAGTTCTCTTAGGTTTTCCGATTGCCTTTACTTTAATGGCTATGGGAATTGGGTTTGGATATTTTGCATATTACGATGCAACAATGATGGAGCACATTTTTGATAATCGTATATTCCAATTGTTTGTTCAAAACACTTACACGGTAATGGACAACAATGTTCTTACTGCTGTACCTTTATTTTTATTCATGGGCTATCTTGTTGAAAGAGCAGGAATTGTAGCTAAATTATTTTTTGCAATTAGATTGGCTGCACACAAGCTCCCAGCTTCAATGGCGGTAGCTGCATTAATTACGTGTACTTTATTTTCGACTGCAACAGGAATTATTGGTGCCGTTGTAACTTTGATGGGACTGTTAGCTTGGCCTGCAATGGTTAAAGCAGGATATGATAAAAAATTTGCGTCAGGAATAATTTGTGCTGGTGGATGTTTAGGAATTTTAATTCCACCAAGCATTATGCTTATTGTTTATTCCGTAATAGCCCAACTATCACCCTTAAGACTTTTTGCAGCAGCAATATTCCCAGGTTTACTTTTAGCAGGTCTTTATATTGCCTATGCAGTATTTAGAGCATGGTTAAATCCATCGATAGCTCCTAGACCTCCAAAAGAAGATATCCCACCAACTGGTGAAATTCTAAAAGAAGTTTTAGTTTCTTTCGTTCCGCTGTTTGGTTTAATTATGCTTGTTTTGGGAACTATTTTAGCAGGTATTGCAACTCCAGCAGAAGCAGCTGCAGCAGGAGCTTTTGGAGCAATCCTTTTATCTTGGTTTTATAAAACACTTAAATGGCAAAACTTTAAAGAGTCTGTATTTTTAACCGCTAAGACAACTGCAATGATCATGTGGTTGTTTATTGGTTCCTGGACTTTCTCATCAGTATTTTCTTATTTAGGTGGACACGAAGTATTTGAGCACTTCTTCACCTCTATAAATATTACTACGTGGCAGTTTTTAATCATTACTCAAATAATCATTTTCCTTTTAGGATGGCCTTTAGAATGGACTGAAATTTTGATTATTTTTGTTCCAATATTCTTGCCATTGTTAGAGGTATTTGGAGTTAATCCATATTTCTTTGCAATGTTAATTGCTTTAAATTTACAAACTTCTTTCTTAACTCCACCAATGGCGATGTCAGCCTATTATTTAAAAGGAGTTCAAAAATCTAATGTAGAACTTTTGGATATATTTAGAGGAATAATGCCTTTCTTAGCAATTGTAATTTTTGCAATGTTTTTAATGTATATGTTCCCAGGAATAGCACTTTGGTTGCCAGAAACTTTATTTGCACAATAAAAAAAAATGACAGATGTTTTTTCGTTAAAAGTTGAAGAACTTGCTGGAAAAATTAAAGATTCTCAAATTACTTCAGTAGAGTTGTGCAAAATTTATATCGACAGAATAAACAAATTTGAAAAAGACGTAAAAGCATGGGCGCACTTTGACAAAAAACTTTTATTAGAAAAAGCAGCAGAGGCGGATGAACATAGAAATTTAGGAAAACCTCTTGGTCCACTTCATGGAATTCCTGTTGCAGTAAAAGATATTGTTGGAACTCTTGATATGCCTACAGAATGTGGAACATCAATAAGAAAAGGCAAATCATATTCTCAGAATGCTGAAATAGTTGATTTATTAATTTCAGCTGGTGCGATTGTGATGGGAAAAACAGCAACATCTGAATTAGCTTTTTTAGGCCCCCCAAAAACTACAAATCCTCATGATTATTCTAGAACTCCAGGTGGATCATCTAGTGGATCTGCTGCAGCAGTAGCTTCTTTTATGGCTCCGCTTTCAATTGGTTCTCAAACAGGAGGTTCGGTAATAAGACCTGCATCTTATTGCGGAGTTGTTGGTTATAAGCCCAGTTATGGATTAATAAGTAGAAATGGAGTTCTTAAAACATCTGAAAAATTAGATCACATAGGTGTTTTTGGAAGATCGGTAGAAGATGTTGCTCTTCTTGCTAAAATTTTAATCAAAAAAGATAATTATGATACAGCAACAGTTCATTACTCTAGTGATGAAATGTTAGTAGAAACAAAAAAAGGACCTTTGTTTGATCCTAAATTTATTTTTTACAAAACTGATCATTGGAAGCTTCTTGGAAAAAAATCAAGAGAAGCATTTGAATACTTTATAAAATCATTCAAAAATAATATCGAAGTTTTTGATACACCTTCGTACTTTAAAGATATTCATAAATACCATCAAATAATTCATGAGACAGATTTAGCTAATAATTTTTCACTCTATTATAAAAAGTATAAGAAAAAATTATCTAAGTATATGCAAGATGCAATTTCAAATGGTAACAAACATTCTGCAAAAGAATATGCAGAAGCTATAGATTTTATGAAAAGAAGTTATGAATCTTATAAGGAAGTTTTTGAGGATTATCATGGAGTTTTATCCCCATCTAGTCCTGGAGTAGCACTGAAAGGTTTAAAAAGCACAGGAACGGCAGAATTTAATAAAGTATGGTCTTATCTAGGTACACCTTGTATATCATTGCCTATACTTCAAGGTGAAAACAATTTACCTTTAGGTGTACAATTAATTGGCGCAAAATACGATGATCAAAGATTTTTAGGTGTTGCTAATTGGTTAGAAAAGGAATGTAATAATTAAATGCAAAAATTTACAACATTTTTAGGTTCTCTTCTCGCAATTGCTTTTTTAGTAGGACTTGCAACAACGTTGACTAGATCATCGATGATTGGATTTTTTGATGTTCTTCCTGTTTATATTTTAATGGGTGGAGCAATTTTTATGATGGTTTACGAAGCGTTTTTCGATAAAAAATAATTTTTCTTAATATACAATTGTCTAGTCAAAATAAAAATTTATTAGCTTTATCTCTTTTATTTATTCAACCAATATTCATGGCATCTAATTTAATTGTTGCTAGAGGTGGTGTTGAGTTTGTGCCCCCAATTTCATTAGCTTTTTGGAGGTGGACGTTTGTATTTTTACTTCTTTTACCTTTCACATATTCATCATTAAAAAAAAATTTCAAAGTTATTAAAAACGAATACTCAAAATTATTTTTTCTAGGAGCAATGGGATGTGGAGTTTGTGGGGCTTTTCCTTTTTTAGCAGGTAAAACGACAACCGTTACAAATATGGGAATTATTTATACCTCATCTCCTATTTTTATAATTATAATTTCTGCAATATTTTTTAAAGAGAAAATTAATTTATTAAAAATTATTGGTTTGATTTCGTGTTTAGTTGGAGTTTTAGCAATTATTATTAAAGGAGATTTAAATTTACTTTTAAATTTAAATTTCACCATTGGAGATTTATGGATGTTGGCAGCTGCGATTGGCTGGGCCTTATATTCGATTTATTTATTTTACTGGAAATCTCAATTATCGATTTTTACTAGATTTTCTATGATATCTTTTTTTGGTGCAGTAAGTTTATTTCCATTTTATTTGGCAGAAGAAATTTATTTTGAACAAACTATATTTAATTCTGATTTTTTATTGTGGACTATATTTGCAGCTGTTTCACCAGGAATTATAGCATTTACTTTATATACTAAAGCCCAAGAAAGCTTAGGAGCTTCACTTACTGGTTTTACTTTGTATGTATTTACTATCTATGCAGCAATTTACGGATTTATATTGTTTGATGAAAATTTAGAAACATTTCATTATATTGGTACTGTACTTGTTTTTGTTGGAGTTTACTTAGCAAAGAAAAATTATGATACCAAAACCTAGGAAATTAACTTTGCAAATTATATTTTGGATCTTAGTTATATATTTTATTTTACTAGCTTATCTTTTTATATTTCAAAGAAATCTAATGTATCATCCCCAAGAAAATAATTATTCAGGAGATAAAATAGAAGTAGAAATAGAAAAAGTTCAAATTCAAACTGCAGACAACATTAGCCTTTTAGGATGGTTTCATAAAAAAGATTTGAAAAAATTTAAGACTGTTGTTTATTTTCATGGAAATGCAGGAAGCCTAGAAAATAGAATTCACAAATTAAATCATTTTAAAAATATGGATGTAAATTTTTTAATTATCGCTTGGCGTGGATTTAGTGGAAATTTAGGAAAACCATCTGAAAATGCTTTATATGAGGATGGAAAAAGTGCAATTAACTGGCTTAAAAATAAAGGTTTGAGTGAAAGTGATTTAATCATTTATGGAGAGTCACTTGGCACAGGAATTGCAACTGAGGTTTCTCAAAATAAAAAATATGCTGGTTTAATTTTAGAAACACCTTTCACTTCAATGATTGCTGCAGCTAAGAATTTTTATCCATACATCCCTGTCTCTCTAATATTGAAAGATAAATATAAAAATGATGAAAAAATAAAAAATATTAATATTCCAGTTTTAGTTATGCATGGCGAAAAAGATCAAATTGTTCCTTTTTCAATGGGCAAGAAGATGTTTGATTTAGCAAATGATCCAAAGTCCTCTTATTTTACCAAACATGACGATCATATGATGGAATTTGACAATAATATGGTTTTCCAACTAAGTTCATTTATAAAAAGTTTAAATTAAGCCACAATCAAAACAATTTTATTCCAAAAATTCTAATTAATTTCTAATCATGAAGAAATTATTCATTTATATTTTTTTGACTTTTCTTATTTCAGGAACTTCTTTTTCTAAAGAAAATTTGTCTTCAATTGAAAATTTATTTTTTATTGATCAAATGAACTCGCATGATGAAAATTTTGCTTTGTATTTTAAACCAAGAGAAAAGGCTATACTAGCAAAAGGGGAAGTAAGTAATTACATCAATGATTATCCTAAAGATCTCTATATATATGATTATAAAACAGAAGTATCATCACCATTGATTTCTTATGAATGGTTTCCAAGAAAAGCAAAAAATTTTTTAAAGGAATATAATTTTCCAGTTTTTCCAGATGATTTTGCTTATTATCTATTAAAGGATAACAAAACATTGGTAATGATTAGTGCTGTTAAAAGTTTAAAAGTAAATTTCAAATACGATATTGTTGAAAAGAAATTAGATTTATATCCAACTAATGGAAAGTTTGATTTCATTATTTCCTCTATTGCAAAGGACTGCGGACACTACAAATTTAAGGATAATTATAGATGTAGTTTCTATAAACCTTTAATATCTAGTAATTTAATTAAGTAATTTGTGTAAACGCATCAGCAAATTTTTCAGCTTCAAAAATTTGCAGATCATCTTCCTTTTCACCTAAACCAAGTGCAATAATTGGTATTTTATACTTTTTGGCTACAGCCAGAAGTATTCCTCCCTTAGCTGTTCCATCTAATTTTGTCATTACTAAGCCTGTAATTGGGATAATTTTATTAAATTCTTCAACTTGATTTAAAACGTTTTGACCTGAAGTTGCATCTAAAACTAAAATCACATCATGAGGTGCACTTTCATCTATTTTTTTTGTAACGTTTGCTATTTTTTTATATTCTTCCATTAGGTTTTTTTTATTTTGTAATCTTCCAGCAGTATCAATTAAAACTTGATTAAAATTGTTTGATATAGAAGTTTCTATTGCCTTATAGGCTACAGATGCAGGATCAGATCCTTGTGAAGATTTTGTAATTTCAACATTAATTTTTTTTGCCCAATTTTCTAATTGCTCTATAGCAGCAGCTCTAAAGGTATCTGATGCTGCCAACATAACCTTATTTCCATTTTCTTTTAATATTTTACTAATTTTCCCAATAGTTGTTGTTTTGCCAACACCGTTAACTCCAGAAACTAAAATGGCATTAAGTTTTTCTTTATTTTTAAAAAATTCATTATTTTCTAGAGGTTTCATAACTGAGATAATGTAGTCTTTAAGAATATTATTTATCTCAGCAGTTAAATCTTTGTTTGGATCTATTTTTATTTTTGAGATTATTTCTCTAATTTCTGAGGCAGAAGCTACCCCAACATCTGATTGAATTAAATAATCTTCAATTCTGTCTAAAGTTTTGTCATCAATTTCTTTTTTGACAACTATATCTCTTAAACCTGATGTAAAAGCTGAAGCACTTTTTTTAAACCCTGATTTAAATTTTTCGAAAATTCCCATTAAATTTCTATATCGATTTCTTTTATATCAGAAACAGGACCTTTCATGTGGATACTATCGTTTTCATCTATAGATATCGTCAATTTTCCAGTAGAAAATTCGATGTTAACTTTATCGCTAGCAAGTCCTGCCTGCTTAGCAGCAAAGGCAGTAGCACAAGCTGCAGTTCCACATGCTTTTGTCAAACCAGCTCCTCTTTCCCAAACTTTTACTTTTATTAACTCTTTGTTTACTATTGTGGCTATTGTGACATTACATTTTTCTGGAAACAGTTTGTGGTTTTCTATTTCTGGGCCAATTTTTTCTATTTTGAATTGTTCGTTGTCTTCCACAAAAAAAATTATATGAGGATTTCCCACATTGACGGCCGTTCCTCCAAAAAATTCATTATTATTTGAATCAACAATTTTAATATTTAAGTTTTTAGTTTCTAATTCTTGAGATAATGGAATTTCATTCCATTTAGTTCTGCCCAAACCAATTTCAGTAGATACTAATTTTTCTCCTAAAATATGAGATTTTAAATGGCCAGATAAAGTTGTTAATATAATCATGTCTTTATTTTTTTCTTTTCCTAATAGCTCAGCCACACACCTTGTACCATTTCCACATGCACCAGAAACCCCACCATCAGAGTTAAAAAATTCTATTGAAGCATCGTAATCTTGGTCTTTATTAATTAATATAAGTTGGTCGCATCCTATAAAGTTTCTGTCACAAATTTTAATTATTTGGTCTTTCGTAAGATTTGTAACTTTTTCTCTATTATCAATAATTACAAAATCATTGCCTAAACCGTCCATTTTAAATGCTTTAATATTCATAATTAGATATTTAACTTATTTATTGACTTTTTGAACCTCTATTATAGGTTGTTGTCGTTTCCGCAAAAACATTAACTTTGCGGTGTCTTTGGAAACAAAGAGATCGACACTAGTCAGCGAGAGTTCGCCCACTAGTGCGTTACTGCTATGCGTAACAAAAAAATATATGTTTGAAAATTTAACAAATAAATTTGAAGAAATTTTTTCTTCTTTAAAAAAAGCACCCTCTCTGAATGAAGCTCAGGTAGATGAGGGTTTGAGAAGTATTAGACAAGCATTACTTGAGGCAGATGTTTCTTTAGATGTTGCAAAAGAATTTGTTGAAAACGTAAAACCTAAAGCTTTAGGACAAGAAATCATAAGATCAACTTCTCCTGGAGATATGGTTGTAAAAATTGTCTACGATGAGCTAGTAAATTTACTAGGTTCTAGCAATGTAGACATAAATTTAAATGCTGTACCACCAGTTCCTATGATGATGGTTGGTTTGCAGGGTTCGGGTAAAACAACTTCTACTGCAAAATTAGCTAAATATTTAGAAGATAATAAAAAGAAAAAAGTGATGATGGTCAGTTTGGACATTTATAGGCCAGCAGCACAAGAACAGCTTAGATCTTTAGGTGAACAGAATAATATTTTGACACTTCCAATTATAGAAGGTCAACAACCAACTGATATTTGCCAAAGAGCCATGAGTGCAGCAAATCTAAATGGAGCAGATATAATTTTGTTTGATACAGCTGGGAGAACTCAAATTGATTTACAAATGATGAGCGAGATCAAACAAATTGAGAGCATTATTAATCCAGCAGAAACTTTTCTTGTAGCGGACTCTCTTACAGGTCAAGTTGCTGCTTCAGTTGCAAAAGAGTTCAAAAACACAGTTAACTTATCTGGAATAATATTAACTAGAGCTGACGGTGATGCGAGAGGTGGAGCTGCCGTGAGTATGAAATATGTATCAAATGTTCCAATAAAATTTTTGGGTATAGGTGAAAAAATAGAAAATTTTGAGGTATTTCATCCAGATAGAATAGCAAATAGAATTTTAGGAATGGGAGACATTGTTTCTCTTGTAGAAAAAGCTGCTCAAGATTTAGGCGAAGAGAACATTAAAAAAGCTGAAGAAAATTTAAAAAAGGGTCAATTTTCTATGGAAGATTACCTTTCTCAATTAAGACAAATGAAAAAAATGGGAGGCATTGAGGGGATCATGTCTTTTATGCCAGGAGTATCTAAAATTAAATCTCAAATGGATTCAGCAGGGATTGACGAAAGTATCATAACAAAAAACGAAGCTATCATTTTATCAATGACAAAAAAAGAGAGAGAGAATCCAAAAGTAATTGATGGTTCAAGAAAAAAAAGAATTGCTAATGGCTCTGGCACAGATCCAGCCACTATCAATAAATTGCTTAAGCAATTTAAAATGATGTCTGAAATGATGAAAAAGATGTCAAAAGGAAATCTGAAAGGTATGTCTGATCAAGGGATACCACCAGAGCTATTTAATAAACTAAAATAATAAAATAAGGAGAACAAATGTTAAAACTTAGATTATCAAGGGGAGGCTCTAAAAAGAGACCAGTTTACAAAGTTGTTGTAGCTGACAGTCGTTTCCCAAGAGATGGAAGATTTATAGAAAAAGTTGGTTTTTTTAACCCACTACTTCCTAAAGATAAAAAAGAAAGAGTAGGTCTTGAAGCTGAAAGAATTAAATATTGGCTAGGTCAAGGCGCTAAACCAACAACAAGAGTTGCAAGAATTTTAGGTGAAAATGATTTAATCCCTATGCCAGCAGCTGGAAATAATCCAAATAAAGCTGTCCCTAAGAAAGAAAGAAATAAAAAAGAGGAAGATGGTGCAGAAGCTCCTAAAGCTTCAGCAGCAGAAGCAGCTCCAGCAGCAGAAGCAGCTCCAGCAGCAGAAGCTCCTAAAGAGGAAGCAGCTCCAGCAGCAGAAGCTCCTAAAGAGGAAGCAGCTCCAGCAGCAGAAGCTCCTAAAGAGGAAGCAGCTCCAGCAGCAGAAGCTCCAGCTGAGGAAAAAAAATAAACTAAAGATAATCTATGTGGCAAGCTCAAGTGTTTACACTTTATCCAGATATTTTTCCTGGTCCTTTGTCTAAAGGTCTATATGGAAAAGCAATGTCTAAAAATATTTGGAATTTAAAAGTAGTAAACATTAGAGATGCTGCTGAGGATAAACACAAAACTGTAGATGATACTCCTTATGGAGGTGGTTCAGGCATGTTGATGAAAGCTGATGTATTAGCAAAATCATTAGATCAAAATAAAAATGAGGGAGAAAAAATATTATATTTATCTCCAAGAGGAAAAAAATTTGATCAAAATTATGCCAAAGAACTATCAAAGGAAAAATCGGTTTCGATAATTTGTGGACACTTTGAAGGAGTTGATGAAAGAGTGTTAAGCACGAGAAATATAGAAGAAGTTAGTATTGGAGACTTTATTTTATCAGGAGGAGAGTCAGCAGCATTTGTGGTGATTGATAGTATTTTGAGACTTTTACCCGGTGTTCTGGGAAATGAGAATTCTACAGTAAACGAAAGTTTTGAAAATGGATTATTAGAGTATCCTCAGTTCACAAAACCTCAAATTTGGGAGGAAAAAGCGGTTCCAGAAGTACTTTTGTCAGGAGATCACAGTAAAATTAAACACTGGCGTTTATCTCAATCTGAGGCTATAACACGCGTCCGAAGACCAGATTTATGGGAAAAATATAAGAAGAATTAATTTGATAAATATAACTATGAAAACAATTGAAGAGATAAATCAACATAACGTTAAAAAAATACTTTCAGAAAAAAAGATACCTGAATTCTACCCTGGAGATGTAGTTAAAGTAGGTGTCAGAATTACAGAGGGAAAAAAAGAGAGAATTCAATATTTTGAAGGCGTTTGTATTGCAAAAAAAAGCAGAGATTTAAACTCGTCTTTCACAGTTAGAAAAATTTCTTTTGGTGAAGGTGTTGAAAGAACATTTCCACTTTATGGAACTCTAATTGACTCAATTAAAGTTATTAGATCAGGAAAAGTAAGAAGAGCAAAATTATACTATCTAAGAGATAGAACAGGTAAATCAGCAAGGATTGCAGAAAAAATTAGAAAAAAAATTGGTATTGATGTTGATGCAAAACCTGAAACAGTTACTGAAGAAAATGTAGCACCAGCTGCAGAAGCTCCAAAAGAAGAAGCCCCTAAGACAGAAGAAGCTACTGCCGAACAATCAACAGAAAGTACTTCAGAAAAAAAATAATTTTTTTTTCAATGTCCACTACTCTTTACGATAAAATTTGGAATGATCATTTAGTAGATCAGCAAGAAGATGGAACAGCTTTATTGTTTGTCGATAGACACTTAATTCATGAAGTTACTAGTCCACAAGCTTTTGAAGGTTTAAGAAATTCAAATAGAAAAGTTCGTCATCCTAATTTAACTTTAGCTGTTGCTGATCATAATGTTCCAACGACAGATAGAACTAAAGGGATAGCAGATCAGGAATCTAAAATACAAGTTGATACATTAGAATCAAATTGTAAGGAATTTGGTGTACAGCTTTTTGGTATGGATGATAAACGACAAGGAATTGTTCATATTATTGGACCAGAACAAGGTTTTACTCAACCAGGAACAGTTATTGTGTGTGGAGATAGTCATACCGCAACTCATGGTGCTTTTGGATCATTAGCTTTTGGTATTGGAACATCTGAAGTTGAACATGTTTTAGCAACGCAAACACTCGTTCAAAAGAAAGCAAAAAATTTTAGAATTAATGTTAATGGAACACTTCCATTAGGAGTAACATCTAAAGATGTAATACTTCAAATCATTGGAAAGATTGGTACTGCAGGTGGAACAGGTTGTGTAGTTGAATATGCAGGAGATTTAATAAGATCTTTGAGTGTTGAACAGAGAATGACTATTTGCAATATGACCATTGAGGGTGGCGCAAGAGCTGGATTAATTGCTCCAGATGAAAAAATATTTGAATATTTAAAAGGTAAACCCATGTCTCCAAAAGGAGAAAATTGGGAAAAGGCACTGGAATACTGGAAAAATTTAAAAACAGATGCTGATGCAAGTTTTGATAAAGAAATAAATCTTAATGCAAATGATATATTACCGATGATTACTTGGGGAACCTCACCTCAAGATGTAATTACAATTGATGGAAAAGTACCTAATCCTCAAAATGAAAAAGATGAGGATAAAAAGAACTCAATTGAAAGAGCACTAAAATATATGGGATTAACACCTGATATGGCAGCAACTGATATCAAGATAGATAAAGTATTTATTGGAAGCTGTACAAATGGAAGAATTGAAGATTTAAGGGAAGCTGCCAAAATCTTAAAGGACAAAAAAATATCATCTCATGTAAATGCTATTGTAGTTCCCGGGTCAGGATTAGTTAAAGAACAAGCTGAGCAAGAAGGTTTAGATAAAATATTTGTAAATTCAGGATTTGAATGGAGAGAGCCAGGCTGTTCTATGTGTTTAGCAATGAATGCAGATAAATTAAAACCAGAGGAAAGATGTGCATCTACTTCAAACAGAAACTTTGAAGGAAGACAGGGAAGAGGCGGCAGAACGCATCTAGTAAGCCCTGGGATGGCAGCTGCAGCTGCAATCTCTGGTAATTTAGATGATGTAAGAAAGTATCAAAATTAAATGCAAAAATTTAATACATTAAAAAGTATTCCAGCTTATTTACCAATCGTAAATATTGATACAGATATGATTATTCCTAAGCAATTTTTAAAAACAATAAAAAGAACTGGACTTGGAAAAAATTTGTTTTTTGAAATGAGATATGACGATAATGGAAAAGAAATTAATGATTTTGTATTAAATCAGGAACCATTTAACAACTCAAAAATTTTAATTGCAGGAAACAATTTTGGATGTGGTTCATCAAGAGAGCATGCTCCATGGGCATTGTTAGATTTTGGAATTACTTGTGTGATTAGTTCAAGTTATGCTGATATTTTTTATAGTAATTGTTTTAAAAATGGAATTTTACCAATAATTCTTGAAGAAGAAAAAATAAAAGAACTTTCTGAATACGCAAATAGAAAAGAGGAAATTTCTGTAGACTTAAATGATCAAAAAATTATTTATGGAAACAATGAAATTAAATTTGAAATAGATCCATTTAAGAAAAAATGTTTGCTAGAAGGATTAGATGACATTGCACTTTCTTTGAAAAAATCTGACAAAATTGAAAATTTTGAAAATCAATTAAAAGATAAAAAACCTTGGGTTTTTAATGATTAAAGTAAAAAAAAGAAAAATTCTATTATTACCAGGAGATGGTATTGGGCCTGAAGTAATTGGAGAAGTTAAAAAAATAATTAACTGGTTCAATGATAAAAAATCTTTAGACTTTGAAATAGATGAAGATCTTGCTGGTGGATGTTCTTACGATAAACACGGTACACCTATAACAGACGAAGTTTTTTATAAAGCTTTAGAGAGTGAAGTTGTTATGCTTGGTGCAGTAGGAGGACCCAAGTGGGATAATATTGAGTTTTCAAAAAAACCCGAGAGAGCTTTATTAAAATTAAGAAAAGAACTAAAATTATTTGCAAACTTGAGGCCTGCAATATGTTTTGAACAATTAGTTGGCGCATCAACACTTAAACCAGAAGTGGTTTCTGGTTTAGATATAATGATTGTAAGAGAATTAACTGGTGGAATTTATTTTGGTGAACCGAGAGGTATTAAACCAATAGAAAATGGTGAAAGAAAAGGAATAAACACTCATACTTATACTACTAGTGAAATTACTAGAGTTGCAAGAGTTGCTTTTGATCTTGCTAGAAAAAGATCAAACAAAGTTACCTCTTGTGAGAAATCTAATGTAATGGAAGCTGGACAACTATGGAAAGAAGAAGTTCAGGAACTTCATGAAAAAGAATACAAAGATGTTGAGTTAAGTCATATGCTTGCAGATAACTGTGCAATGCAATTACTTAGAAATCCAAAACAATTTGATGTAATTGTTACTGATAATCTATTTGGTGATATGCTTTCAGATCAAGCTTCAATGTTAACAGGATCTTTAGGGTTATTACCTTCTGCATCTTTAGGTGCAAAAAATAAAGATGGTGAAATGAGAGCAATGTATGAACCCATACATGGCTCAGCTCCTGATATTGCAGGAAAAGGGCTAGCAAATCCAATAGCAACAGTACTAAGTTTTGCAATGGCTTTAAGATATTCTTTAGATCTTGATAATGAAGCTGATGCTTTGGAAAATGCGGTTCAAGCTGTGTTAAATGATGGTCTAAGAACGAAAGATATCCTTTCTGAGGGTATGAAAGAAGTATCTACTTCGCAAATGGGTGACGCGATAATTTCAAAATTGCAATAAACCTCTAAGTATTCTAAGCTTTTCAAATGCCAAGTTATTCTGCACCTGTTAAAGATATGATGTTTCTCTATGAAAAATTAAGAGATAATAAAAATTATAATGATCTTGAAAGATATAATGAAGTTAGCTCAGATTTGGTTAAAGATATTTTAGAAGAAGCAGCTAAAATCAATCAAAATTTAATTTTACCACTTGCTAAAGCAGGCGATGAAAATCCGGCAGTTTTAGAAAATGGTGTAGTCAGAACACCACCAGGATACAAAGAAGCTTATCAAAAATATATTGAGGATGGATGGACTTCATTGACATGTGATCCAAAATATGGTGGTCAAGGAATGCCAAAAACAGTGAGTGCTTTTTTTGACGAAATGCTATCTTCAGCTAGTTTATCTTTTAAACTTTATAGTGAATTAAGTATTGGAGCATACAATTGTATTAATCATCACGCTACTGATGAAATAAAAGATAAATATTTACCTAAAATTGTAGAAGGTAAATGGAGTGGCACGATGTGCTTAACTGAACCTGTTTGTGGTACCGATTTAGGTTTACTTAAAACAAAAGCAGTTAGTCAATCTGATGGAACTTATAAAATAACTGGCCAAAAAATTTTTATCACATCAGGTGATCATGACTTAACAGAAAATATTGTTCATTTAGTCTTAGCAAGATCTACCGACTCTCCTTCTGGAACAAAAGGAATAAGTTTATTTTTAGTACCCAAGTTTTTAGTAAATCAAGATGGATCGGTTGGACAAAGAAATGGTATTTCAACAGGATCTATTGAAACAAAAATGGGAATTAAAGGTTCAGCAACTTGTGTCTTAAACTTTGATGATGCAACAGGATACATGATTGGTCCTAAGGACAAAGGTTTAAATGCAATGTTTACCATGATGAATCTTGAGAGAATTGTAGTCGGTATTCAGGGATTGGGTATTTCAGAAATTGCTTACCAAAATTCACTTGCTTATGCAAAAGAGAGAAAACAAGGAAAAACTAATAATTCTAAATCTACAAATGGTGCAGATTTTATTATTGACCATGCAGACATAAGAAGAACTTTATTAAACATGAAATCAATAATTGAGGGAGAAAGAGCTTTATGCTTTTGGTTGTCTCAACAAACTGAAGTTAGTCTTCATCATCCAGATGAAAAAATTAAACAGGAAGCTTCTGATTATGTTTCTTTGATGACACCTGTAGTTAAATCTTTATTTACTGATTTAGCCATGGAGATTACGAGCGATGCTATGCAGATTCATGGAGGGTACGGTTATACTAAAGACCAAGGTATTGAACAGTTATACAGAGATAACAGAATCACACCTATATACGAAGGAACTAATTCAGTTCAAGCTGCTGATTTAGTATTTAGAAAATTAATAAATAGAAATGGTGATGTAATTTCTAAATTTTTAGAAATGATAAAATCTGAATGTGAAAACAAACATGAAAAGGTAAAATCTTTTACAAAAGATCTTACATATTATCTTGATATTTTATCAAAGTTCACTGGTTGGATTGTAGATAAAGGTAAAATCGAAAAAGATGATGTTTCTGCAGCTGCAAATGACTATTTAAAAACACTTGGTTATATTTCGATTGCTTTTTCATGGATAAAAATCTTAGAAATTAGTTTTAAAGATTATGAAGAAAATAAAGAGTTTTATTCAGACAAAATTAATACAGCTACATTCTACTTTGAAAAAGTGTTACCAAGAGCAGAATATCATTATAAATCTGCAGTTTCAGGTAGCTCAAATATAATGAAATTTAAATTTAATTAATAATGAATCATTACGACATTAATCTGGATAGAAATAATGCAAATTATGTTCCATTAACACCACTAACATTTTTACAAAGAGCCAAAGATGTTTATCCTGATTATGAGGCTATAGTTTATGAGGATAGAAGCTATACTTGGAATGAAGTTTATAAAAGAGCAGTAAAATTTGCCAGTGCACTTTCTAAAATTGGTATTCAAAAAGGAGACACAGTATCTTTTTTAGCTTTTAATACTCCTGAAATTTTTGAGGCACACTACTCAGTTCCAATGACAGGAGCAGTTTTAAACACAATAAATATAAGATTAGATGCCAATACAATTAATTATATTTTAAATCACAGTGATGCGAAGGTATTGGTTGTAGATAGACAATTACATGTAGAAGTAAAAAAAGCTTTAAAAAATTTAAATAAAAAAATCACTGTTATAGATATTAATGACAAACATGCTGATCAATCAAAATTAGAAAAAATTGGAGACTTAGAATACGAAAGTTTTTTAAATACTGGAGATGAGAATTTTGATTGGAAAATGCCTGATGATGAATGGCAGGCAATATCTTTAAGTTATACTTCAGGTACAACTGGCAATCCTAAAGGTGTTGTTTACCATCATAGAGGTGCGTACTTAATGTCCACGGGAAGTACTGTTGCCTGGAATATGCCTAATCGTTTAAACTTTTTAACAGTTGTACCTATGTTTCATTGTAATGGCTGGTGCTATCCATGGACAGTTCCAATGTTAAATGGAAGAACAATTTGCTTAAGAAATATTGATGTTAAGAAAATTTTTGAGCTTATTGATAAATATGACGTTACTCATTTTGGAGGAGCACCAATAGTTTTAAATATGATAACAGGAGCTCCAGAAAGTGATAGAAAAAAATTAAAGCATAAAGTTTACGTCTTAACTGCTGGAGCACCTCCGCCAAGTATTATTTTTAAAAAAATGAAATCTCTTGGATTTGAAGTTATGCATGTTTATGGTCTTACAGAAACATATGGTCATGTTACACAATGTGCGTGGAATGATGGATGGAATGATTTAGATGAAGATAAACAAAATGATATTAAAGCAAGACAAGGAGTAAGGTATCCCAATACAGAAGGAGTAACAGTTTTAGATCCAGAGACGATGAAAGAAGTTCCTAAAGATGGAAAAACTATCGGTGAGATCATGATTAGAGGAAACGTAGTAATGAAGGGTTATTTTAAAGATAAAGAAGCTACAGACAAAGCAATGAAAGATGGATGGTTTCATAGTGGTGACTTGGCAGTTATGTTTCCTGATGGATATGTAAAAATTCAAGATAGATCTAAAGATATTATTATCTCAGGGGGAGAAAATATTTCATCAATAGAAATTGAAAATACTTTATCTAAACATCCTTCAGTTTCAATAGCAGCAGTAGTTGCTAAACCAGATGAAAAATGGGGAGAAGTACCTTGTGCTTTCATCGAGATGGTTCAAGATAAGCCTGTTACTGAAAAAGAATTAATTGATTTTTGTAAAGAAACTTTGGCTGGATTTAAAGTTCCCAAAAAGGTCGTTTTTTGCGAACTACCTAAGACATCAACTGGAAAAATACAGAAGTTTGAACTGAGAAAAAAAGTTTAGGAATCTAATTGATATTTGAAATCGAAAATAAAAGTATTTTTGCTTCAGACAATGGCAAAGGTATAGATAAAAACAAAGATACCATTGTTTTTCTTCATGGAAGTGGTTTATCTCATATTGTTTGGTCATTAAGTGAGCAATTTTTTTCAAATAACAATTTCAATGTATTATCTATTGATTTACCAGGACATGGAAATTCTGAGGGGCCATGTTTAAAAACTATTGAGGAGATAGCAGAATGGTTGGAACTTGTATTTGATGCCTTAGATCTTCAAAATTTAATTTTAGTTGGTCATTCACAAGGATGTTTAGAAATACTTGAGTATTCCCATAGATACAAAGATAGACTAAAAAAAATAGTCTTTGTAGGTGGATCTAATAAAATGCCTGTTCATCCTGATTTGATTGAGCTTGCAGAAAATGGAGATTCTGATGCAGTAAAATTAATGATGAAGTGGGGATATGAAGGTTCAAAAAAATTTATAGGTGGAAATCCAGTTGAAAGAATTATTCAATCTCCAAAAGATATTAGTGAAATACTTGCTGTAGATCTTATAGCTTGTAATAAATACAAAAATGGCTCAACTGCAGCTGTATCCATCGAGGTTCCATCAATGTTTGTTTTTGGTTCTTTAGATAAAATGGTTAATTTAGAATCTGGAAAAAAATTCTCTCAATTAATCAAAAATTCAACTATTCATGTAATAGAAGGATGTGGGCATATGATTATGATTGAAAAAGCATTTGAAATGCGGGACAAGGTTTTAGAATTTTTAAATAAATGAAAAATTATTCAATAGCAAAATCTAGAAGACTTAGAAGTACACCATATACATCAAGAATAGAAAAACAAGGTGTAACAGCTTATACAATTTATAATCATATGTTGCTTCCAGCAGCATTTGGATCCGTAGAAGATTCTTATCATCACTTAAAAGAACATGTTCAAATTTGGGATGTTGCAGCGGAAAGGCAAGTTGAAATTTCAGGAAAAGACTCAGCTAAATTAGTTCAATTAATGACTTGTAGAGATTTATCTAAATCTAAAGATGGTAGATGTTATTATTGTCCTATTATAGATGACCAGGGTGGATTAATTAATGATCCTGTAGTGCTGAGATTAAGTCAGGAGAAATGGTGGATATCCATTGCAGACTCTGATGTAATTTTATTTGCAAAAGGATTAGCAATTGGAAATAAATTTGATGTTAAAATCTTTGAACCAAATGTAGACATCATGGCTGTTCAAGGTCCAAAATCATTCAAGTTAATGGAAAAAGTATTTGGTGAAAAAATAACTAAATTGAAATTTTTTGGATTTGATTATTTTAATTTTGAAGGAGTTGACCATTTAATTGCACAATCAGGTTGGTCTAAGCAAGGTGGCTATGAAATTTATGTTCAAAATACAGAGTCTGGTCAAAAATTATATGATCATTTATTTGAAGCTGGTAAAGAATTTAATGTTAAGCCTGGATGCCCTAATTTAATAGAGAGAATTGAAAGTGCTCTTTTATCATTTGGAAACGATATGGATAACAATGATAACCCGTTTGAGTGTGGTTTTGACAAGTATGTTAACTTAGATAGTGATGCAAAGTTTTTGGGTAAGGAAAAATTAATAAAAATAAAAGAAGAAGGAATTACCAAAAAATTGATGGGTATAAAAATTGATGTTAATCAAATCAGTGTAACAGGTTCTCTAGATTTGACAGATGAAAACAACAACCTAATTGGAGAATTAAGATCTGCTTGCTATTCACCTCACTTCAAAAAAGTAATTGGTATAGCTATGATGCAAAAAGGATACTGGAATCCTGAGCAAAATGTAAAAGTTGTTGTAAATGGACATAATTGCGCTGGAAAAGTTTGCGATTTACCTTTCATTTAGTATAACAACTCCATCATGAATATAGCTATAGTCGGAGCCACAGGCAATGTTGGAAGAAAAGTACTAGAAGTACTTGAGAGGAAAAATTTGCCTATTTCAGAAATTTTTTTAGTTGCATCTGCAAGAAGTGCTGGTTCAAAAATTAATTTTAAAGGTAAAGACATAGAAGTTGAGAATTTAGAGACTTTTGATTTTTCGAAAGCAAAAATTACTTTTTTTGCAGCGGGTGGAAAAATTTCAGAAACTTATGCCTCAAAAGCAGCAAGCGAGAGCATTGTAATAGATAATTCTAGTTTTTATAGAATGGACCCTGATGTTCCTTTAATTGTACCTCAAGTAAATGCGGATGACTTAAAAAATATAAAAAAAAATATTATTGCTAATCCTAATTGCTCAACTGCACAATTAGTCTTACCATTAAAACCAATCCATGATTTATTTAAAATAAAAAGAGTAGTTGTAGCTACATATCAATCAGTATCTGGTGGTGGTAAAGCACCAATGGATGAATTAGTAGAACAGACTAAGTTAGCACTAGAAAACAAAGCAATTGTATCAAAAAATTTTACAAAACAAATTTCATTTAATTTAATTCCACATATTGATGTATTTGCCGATGACGGATACACAAAAGAGGAATTAAAAATGACCAATGAGACTAAAAAAATTCTAGATCAAAATATTGAATTATCAGCAACTTGTGTAAGAGTACCAGTTTTAGTTTCTCATTCTGAAGCGGTAAATTTAGAATTAGAAAAAGAATTTACAATTGATCAAATTAAAGAATGTCTTGAGAAAATGGAAGGCTGTAAAGTTATTGATGAGAGACAAGATGGTGGATATTCAACACCACTTGAAGCAGCTGGAAAAGATGAGACATTCATTTCAAGAATTAGAGAAGATAAGACTAAAAAGAATTGCTTAAATATGTGGATTGTCTCAGACAATTTACTTAGAGGTGCAGCTTTAAATGCAGTTGAAATTGCAGAAACATTAATAAAAAATAATTTTTATGGAAAGTAAAAGACCTCTTTCTCCTCATATACAAATTTATAGATGGCACATATCCTCACTAGTATCTATTTCTCATAGAATAACTGGAATAATAAATATCTTAGCAATAACTTTAGTTTGCGTTTGGGTTTCTTGGCTAATTTTAGGAGAACCAAAATATGATTTGATAAACTTTTTTTTTAATTCATTTCTTGGAAAATTTGTTGCAATAGGGTTAGCGTGGTCTTTTAGTTTTCAGATACTTAGTGAAATCCGACATATAATAATGGATATGGGTTATGGCTATGAACTGAAGACTACTCGTATAACAGGTTTGATGGTGATCTTTGGTTCATTGATTTTAACTATTTTATTTTACTTAATCGGAAAAAACTTTTTTTAATATGAATTTAGCTACAAAAAAATGGGTGTTTTTAAAATTATCATCAATAATTTTAGTCCCTTTAATGTTTTGGTTTATAATTAATTTCATATCAGTTTATGACGGAGATTATTCTGAAGTAGTTAGTTTTTTTTCAAACAAAACAAATAAGTTTTTATTTAGTATATTTTTAATTTTTGCTTATTTTTTTTCTGCCTTAAGTATTAGCGAGGTTTTTGAGGACTATATTTCTAATGAAAAAACCAAATATGTCGCAAACAGACTTCTCTATATTTCTGCTATAATTATCCCATTATTAACAATAATAATTTTACTTAATCTAAAATAATGAGCGCTTATAATATTATAGATCATGAATATGATGTAGTTGTCTTAGGAGCTGGTGGATCTGGCTTGAGAGCCGCTGTTGGATTAAGCGAAGCTGGATTGAAAACAGCCTGTATTTCAAAAGTATTTCCAACTAGAAGCCACACATCTGCTGCACAAGGAGGTATCTCAGCTGCACTTGGTAACATGGGAGAAGATGACTGGAGATGGCACATGTATGATACGGTTAAAGGTGCAGATTGGTTAGGTGATCAAGATAGCATTGAGTATTTATGCAAAGAAGCTCCAAAAGCTGTTTTAGAATTAGAAAAATATGGAGTTCCATTTAGCAGAACTGAAGAGGGAAAAATATATCAAAGACCTTTTGGTGGAATGACAAAAAATTATGGAAATGGAATTGTACAAAGAACATGTGCTGCTGCGGATAGAACTGGTCATGCAATTCTTCATACGCTTTATGGACAAGCCTTAAAACATAATACTGAGTTTTTTATAGAATATTTTGCATTAGATCTTTTAATGAAAGATGGAGCGTGCAAGGGATTAATTGCATGGAATTTAAATGATGGAACAATCCATAGATTTAGAGCACATACTGTAATTATAGCTACAGGTGGATATGGGAAAGTCTATTATTCAGCTACATCTGCACATACTTGCACAGGAGATGGAAATGCAATGGTATTAAGAGCTGGATTGCCTCTTCAAGATATGGAGTTTGTTCAATTTCATCCAACAGGAATTTATGGTCATGGCACGTTAATAACAGAAGGTGCTAGAGGTGAGGGTGGTTATCTAACTAACTCTAAGGGCGAAAGATTTATGGAAAGATATGCTCCAAATGCAAAAGATTTAGCATCAAGAGATGTTGTTAGTAGATCAATGTCTATTGAAATAAATGAAGGAAGGGGAGTTGGAAAAGATCAAGATCATGTTCATTTAAACTTAAGTCATTTAGATAAAGATATTATTGAAAGTAGACTTCCAGGAATTACTGATGCTGCAAGATTATTTGCAAATGTAGATGTAACAAAAGAGCCTATACCTGTTGTCCCAACAGTTCATTATAATATGGGTGGTATTCCAACAAATTACAAAGCAGAAGTTTTAACTGTTAATGGTTCAGAAAAAACTGTTCCAGGTCTGATGGCTATAGGAGAAGCAGCATGTGTATCTGTTCATGGTGCGAATAGACTTGGCTCTAATTCATTAATTGATTTAGTAGTGTTCGGAAGAGCAGCAGCAAAAAGAGCAGCAGAATTAGTTAAACCCGGAATTCCTCATGAAGAGTTACCTGAGTCTGAGACACAAAAATGTTTAGATAGATTTGATAAGTTAAGAAATGCAGATGGAAATAATAGTACCGCAGAACTTAGACTTTCAATGCAAAAAACAATGCAATCTAAATGTGCAGTATTTAGAACAGAAAAAAATCTAAAAGAAGGCGTTGATGATATTAGAAAAACTTATGATGGAATGGACTCTATTTCTGTTAAAGATAGATCTTTAGTATTTAATACTGATTTAGTTGAAACTTTAGAATTTGATAATTTAATTAGACAAGCAGTAACAACTGTAGAATCTGCATATCACAGAAAAGAAAGCAGAGGAGCTCATGCAAGAGATGATTATCCAAAAAGAGATGATGATAAATTTATGCAACATACTCTTGCTTGGTGTGATGGAAAAAATACAAAAATTAGTTATAGACCAGTCCACAAGTCAACTTTGACTAATGAAGTTCAATATTTTCCACCACAAGAGCGGGTATACTAATGGTACAATTGAATTTACCAAAAAATTCTGAAGTCAAAAAAGGTAAATATTTTAAAGATAAAACAGGCTCTAAAAATCTTAGAAGAGTAAATGTTTATAGATGGGACCCTTCTACTGAAGAAAATCCAAGAATTGATACTTATGAAGTTGATATGGATAATTGTCCTTCAAAAGTTTTAGATATTTTAAATAAAATTAAAAACGAAATTGACCCAACATTAGCTTATAGAAGATCTTGTGCTCATGGAGTTTGTGGTTCTTGTGCTATGAACATGGGTGGCAAAAATGGTTTAGCATGCACAACTCCGCATTCGGAAATTGATGGAGATATAGACATATATCCGCTACCGCACTTGAAAGTTAAAAGAGATTTAATTGGAGATTTAGATGGTTTGTATAAACAGTATCAATCTATTGAACCCTGGTTAAAAAATAATTCAAAAAAAGAAACAACAGAAATTTATCAATCTCAAGAAGATAGAGCAAAACTTGATGGTGCTTATGAATGTATTATGTGTGCATGTTGTTCAACATCTTGCCCAAGTTATTGGTGGAATGGAGATAAATACTTAGGTCCAGCAGTCCTTCTACAAGCTTACAGATGGATCGTTGATAGTAGAGACGAAGAAAGAAAAGCAAGATTAAAAAAAGTTGCTGATGAATTAAAACTTTACAGATGTCATACTATTTTAAATTGTACAAATGCTTGTCCTAAAGGCCTAAATCCAGCAAAAGCAATTGCAGAAATTAAAAAAATGTTAGCTACGGCCAATGTTTAAATAGACTATTAAGTTTTTTTGATTTAAAAGACCGTATTCATGAAATTAATAGAGCACTTCGTTAATGGAAAAATAATTCCAGGTTCATCTGATAGAAAAGGAAAAGTATTTAATCCTGCAACTGGAGAACAAGAATCTGAGGTTAGACTTGCAAGTAAATCTGATTTAGATCAAGCTGTAGAAGCAGCTAAAAAAGCATTTGAAACTTGGTCTGCGAAACCCCCCTTACAAAGAGCAAGGATAATATTTAAATTTAAAGAATTAATAGAAAAAAACTCTGATGAGTTAACAAAGCTAATAGTATCAGAGCATGGAAAAGTTTTTGAGGATGCTAGAGGATCTTTAACAAGAGGGCTTGAAGTAGTAGAGTTTGCTTGTGGAATTCCTCATTTATTAAAAGGTGAATACTCAGAAAACGTTGGAACAAATGTTGATAGTTGGTCAATGAGACAACCTCTAGGGGTAGTAGCTGGAATTACTCCATTTAATTTTCCAGCAATGGTACCAATGTGGATGTTTCCAATAGCAATTGCTTGTGGAAATACATTTATATTAAAACCTTCAGAAAAAGATCCTTCATGTCCACTTAGATTAGCAGAGTTACTTAGTGAAGCTGGATTGCCTGAGGGAGTATTTAACGTTGTTAATGGCGACAAAGAAGCTGTTGATGCAATTTTAGAAAATAAAGATATTAAAGCTGTAAGCTTTGTTGGATCCACTCCAATTGCAAAATATATCTACGAAAATTCAGCTAAAAATGAAAAAAGAGTACAAGCACTTGGAGGTGCAAAAAATCACTTAGTAGTTATGCCAGATTGTGACTTGGATGGTGCAGTAAATGGATTGATGGGTGCAGCTTATGGATCTGCAGGTGAGAGATGTATGGCTCAATCTGTTGCTGTTGCTGTTGGAGATATTGGTGATGAACTAGTTTCAAGACTTTCAAAAAAAGCAGAGGCTTTAAAAGTAGGACCCGGTATGGATAAAACTTCAGAGATGGGACCTCTGGTTACAAAAGAGCATTTAGAAAAAGTAAAAAGTTATGTTGATTTAGGAGTTGAAGAAGGTGCTAAATTAGTTGTCGATGGAAGAAACTTAAAACTTCAAGGTTATGAAAACGGGTTTTATATAGGTGGTTGTTTATTTGATCACGTTAATAAAGACATGAGAATTTATAAAGAAGAAATTTTTGGCCCAGTTCTATCTGTAATTAGAGTTAAAACTTTTGAAGAGGCTGCAAAACTAATCAATGATCATGAATACGGAAATGGAGTAAGCATTTATACCAGAGATGGTGATGTAGGCAGAACATTTGCTAGTAAAATTCAAGTAGGAATGGTTGGTATCAATGTTCCAATTCCAGTTCCTATGGCCTTTCATAGTTTTGGTGGTTGGAAAAGATCATTATTTGGAGATAGTGGTATGCATGGCATGGAAGGAATAAAATTCTATACTAAACTTAAAACTGTAACATCACGATGGCCTTCAGGTGTGCGTACAAACGCAGAATTTGTAATGCCAACAATGAAATAAGAGGAAATAAATGAAAAAAATATCTTTAATTGGCGCAGGCCAAATAGGTGGAACACTAGCACATTTAATTGGAATAAAGGAGCTTGTTGATGAAGTTGTTTTATTTGACGTTGCAAGTGGAATAGCTAAAGGAAAGGCTTTAGATATAGCTCAATCATCATCAGTTGATGGATTTAATGTAAAATTATCAGGTACAGACGATTATAAAGATATTAAAGATTCTGATGTTATCATAATTACAGCAGGAGTTCCTAGAAAGCCAGGAATGAGTAGAGATGACCTTCTTGGTATAAATTTAAAAATTATTAAACAGGTAGCTCAAGGAGTAAAAGAAAACGCACCGAACGCCTTCGTAATTTGTATCACCAACCCTTTAGATGTGATGGTTATGGCGTTTCAAAAGTTTTCAGGTTTGCCTGCAAATAAAGTTGTCGGCATGGCAGGAATTTTAGATAGCTCAAGATTTAAACTGTTTTTATCATTAGAGTTTGGTGTGCCTGTAAGAGAGATTGAAGCAATGGTTATGGGTGGTCATGGAGATACTATGGTTCCAATGCCAAGATTTACAAAAGTATCTGGCAAACCTTTATTGGATCTTGTGAAAGAGGGAAAGATTTCTCAAGAGAGAGTTGAAGAAATTAATCAAAGAACTAGAGACGGTGGAGCAGAAATCGTCAAGTATTTAGAAAAAGGTTCTGCTTTTTATGCACCTGCAGCATCGGGAGTTCAAATGGCTGAATCATATTTAAAAGATGAAAAAAAATTATTACCTTGCGCAGTGCAGTTAAATGGTGAGTACGGAGTAGAAAATGTTTATGCTGGAGTACCAGTTGTAATTGGTAAAGATGGAGTTGAGAAAATTGAAGTAGTGGATTTAGATGAAAAAGAAAATAAAGAGTTTATGCACTCTATTGATGCTGTAAAAGCTCTTTGGGAAGCTGCCTCTAAAATAGATCCAGATCTTTCAAAATAATAATGAATATTCACGAGCACCAAGCGAAAGAAATTTTAAAGAAATATGGAGCAATAGTTCCAGCAGGATTTTTTTCAACAAATGTTGATGACTTGATTGAAAAAGCAAAAAATTTAAAAACTGAAAAGTACGTTTTAAAGGCTCAAATTCATGCTGGTGGTAGAGGTAAAGCTGGAGGAGTTAAAATTCTTAATACACTTGAGGAATTAAAAAATTCAGCAAATGAGTTGCTTGGAAAAACACTTGTAACTCATCAAACTGGACCAGAAGGAAGAGAAGTTAAGCGATTATATGTTGAAGAATCCTCTAATATAGAAAAAGAATTCTATTTATCATGTTTAGTTGATAGAGCGAGCTCAAAGATCGCATTTATTTCAAGTGACCAAGGTGGAATGGATATTGAAGAAGTAGCAAGCTCAAATCCAGAAAAAATTATTACAACTAAAGTTGATATAGCTGAAGAAATATCAGATGCAGATTGTGAGTCAGTAATTAAAATTTTTGATTTAAACAGTGATGCAAAAGATCAAGCAATTTTACTAATCAAATCGATTTATAAAATGTTTATTAGTACAGATGCTAATATGGTTGAGGTAAATCCTTTAATTTTAACAAAAGAGGGAAAGATTGTTTGTTTAGATGCGAAAGTTAATTTCGACTCTAATGCATTATTTAGACACCCTGAAATTCTAGAATTAAGAGATCTTAATGAAGAGGATCCAACTGAGATTGAAGCAAGCAAACATGATTTAGCTTATATCAAGTTAGATGGAAGTATTGGATGTATGGTTAATGGTGCAGGTCTAGCAATGGCAACTATGGATATCATCAAATTATATGGTAAAGAACCAGCTAATTTCTTAGATGTAGGAGGTGGAGCCTCAAAAGAAAAAGTTTCTGCAGCATTTAAAATTATTCTTTCAGATAAAAATGTGAAGGGAATTTTGATAAATATTTTTGGAGGAATAATGAGATGTGATGTGCTTGCACAAGGAGTAGTGGACGCTGCAAAAGAAATTAATATTAGCGTACCTTTGGTAGTTCGACTCGCAGGTACAAATTTTAAAGAGGGAAAAGAAATTTTAGATAATTCGGGTTTAAAATTAATTTCAGCAGAGAATTTAGATGATGCTGCTAAAAAAATTGTTGAGGCTATTAAATAAATGTCAGTTTTAGTTAATAAGGAAACTAAAGTAATTTGTCAGGGTTTTACAGGTGCACATGGAACATTTCATTCAGAGCAAGCAATAAAATATGGAACAAATTTAGTAGGAGGTGTTACTCCTAAAAAGGGAGGTCAAAAGCATTTAGATAGACCTGTATTTAATTCTGTGGCTGAAGCTAAAGATGCAGTTGGGGCAGATGCCACTATGATTTATGTGCCTGCAAAATTTGCTGCAGCAGCAATTATAGAAGCTATCGATGCATCTGTTGAATTAATTGTTTGCATTACTGAAGGTATCCCAATTCAAGATATGCTTAAGGTTAGAAAAAAATTAGATGGGTCTAATAGCAGACTTATAGGTCCAAATTGTCCAGGAATTATAACTCCTGATGAATGTAAAATTGGAATTATGCCTGGTAATATTCATAAAAGAGGTTCAGTTGGAATTGTATCTAGATCAGGAACTTTAACCTACGAAGCAGTTGCTCAAACAACTGAAAATGGATTAGGGCAATCAACATGCATTGGAATTGGAGGAGATCCAATAAATGGTACAAATTTCATAGATTGTTTAGATCTATTTTTAAATGATGAAGAGACACAATCAATTTTAATGATTGGTGAGATAGGGGGTTCTGCAGAGGAAGAAGCGGCAGATTTTTTGAAAAACCATAAAATTAAAAAACCAACAGTTGGATTTATAGCTGGAATTACTGCGCCACCAGGTAGAAGAATGGGGCACGCAGGTGCAATTATTTCTGGAGGTAAAGGTGGTGCAGAAGATAAAATAAAAAAAATGGAAGAATGTGGAATTACAGTCGCAAAATCACCATCAATAATTGGTAAAACTTTATTTGATAAACTGTCTAATTGAAAAATATTTTTTAGAGGGATATATTAAATAAATAAGATGTCATCATCAAAAAATCTCGATTTCGAAAAAAATTCATTTTTACATAAATCAAATAGTGCATTTATTGAACAAATGTACTTAAAATTCATCAACAAAGATAAAGATCTCCCTGAAAGTTGGTTAAATTACTTTGAAGGAATTGGTGATGAAATAAAAGTTATTGCTAATGAAATAAATGGACCATCATGGGGACCAGAAAAAACAAAAATAAATATTGATGAGCTTCAAAAAAAAATAGATGAAAATGAAATTACTAATTTAAATAATGAAAAAATAGATACTTCAGAAAAATTTAATTTTCAATTACTTGCAGACTCTAACAAAGACTCAATAAGTGCTGTTGCGTTAATCAGAGCCTACAGATTAAGGGGGCATTTGTTAGCTGATCTTGATCCTTTGGGAATGAGAGAGTCTGAATATTTAGATGAACTTCATCCAGAGTTTTATGGTTTTAAGAAAGAAAACTATGAAAGAAAAATTTTCTTAAACGGCGTGATAAATAAAAAGTATGCCAATATTAAAGAAATTTTAAAATTTATGAAAAAAACCTATTGTGGAAAAATAGGTTATGAGTTTATGCACATTTCTAATCCTGATGAAAGAAAATGGTTTAGAGATAGAATTGAGCAAGATGATAAAGCTCTTCAGTTTACTAAAAATGGTAAGGAAGCAATTCTAAATAAATTAGTTCAAGCAGAAGGTTTTGAAAAATTTTTGGCAACAAAGTATGTTGGTACAAAAAGATTTGGTTTAGATGGAGGAGAAAGTTTAATTCCTGCACTTGAGCAAATAATTAAAATTGGCGGTCAACAACAAATTAAAGAGGTTAAAATTGGAATGTCTCATAGAGGCAGATTAAATGTTTTGGCTAACGTTTTACAAAAATCTTATAAAAGAATATTTAATGAATTTGCTGGTGAATATAGTGATGACTCTGAGGATAGTGCTGGAGATGTAAAATATCATCTTGGTGCATCTTCTGACAGACAATTTGATGGAAATTCTGTTCATGTTAGTTTGACAGATAATCCATCTCACCTTGAAGCAGTAAATCCTGTAGTTTTAGGACAAACTAGAGCAAAACAATTTTTTCATAAAGATAAAGAGAGAAATAAAGTTATCCCAATACTAATTCATGGCGATGCAGCATTTGCTGGACAGGGTGTGGTAGCAGAATGTTTTGCTATGTCAGGACTACCTGGACATAACACTGGTGGAACTATTCATATAATTGTAAATAATCAAATTGGTTTTACAACGAGTCCTCGATTTGCAAGATCGTCACCTTATCCTTCTGATGTTGCTAAAATGGTTGAAGCTCCAATCTTACATGTTAATGGAGATGACCCAGAAGCAGTTGTTTATGCTACCAGAATAGCTACAGAATTCAGATTAAAATTTAACAGAGACGTTGTAGTAGATTTAATTTGTTACAGAAGGTTTGGTCATAATGAGGGAGATGAGCCATCGTTTACTCAGCCATTGATGTATCAAAAAATTAAATCTCACCCAAGTGTATATAAAATTTATGGGAATAAACTGGTTAATGAAAAATCAATTACTCAAGAATTATTAAATCAAAATGTTAAATCATTTAAAGATTTATTAGATAATCAATATAAAAGTGCAAAAGACTACAAGCCTAAAATAGAATGGTTTGAGGGCACATGGTCAAGATATAAACCTGAGAAAGGAAAAGATAAAAGGGGAATATCAGGTTTTGATGAGGAGAAATTAAAAATAATTTCAAAAAAAATAAATACAGTACCATCAGAAAAAAATATTCATAAAACTATTAGTAAAATATTAAATACGAGAAGAGACTCGATTGAAAAAGGAGTGGGAATTGATTGGTCTTCAGCAGAAGCTCTTGCGTTTGGATCTTTGTTAGTTGAAGGATATCCAGTTCGTTTAGTTGGACAAGACTCTGGTAGAGGAACTTTTAGTCAAAGACATTCTGTACTAAGAAATCAAATAGATAATTCGAGATATATTCCACTAAATAATATTGTCAAAGGTCAAAAGCAATTTGAAGTAGTCGATAGTTTTTTATCTGAACTTGCTGTTTTAGGTTTCGAATATGGTTACAGTTTAGTTGAACCAAACACTCTAACAATTTGGGAAGCTCAATTTGGAGATTTTGCAAATGGAGCTCAAGTTGTGATTGATCAGTTTATAGCTTCAGGTGAGAGAAAATGGAATAGAGCATCAGGCCTTGTAATGTTATTACCTCATGGATATGAAGGTCAAGGTCCTGAACATTCATCTGCTAGATTAGAAAGATTTTTACAGTTATGTTCAAACGATAATATGCAAGTTATGAATTGTACAACTCCAGCCAATTATTATCATGCATTAAGACGTCAGATGCATAGAGATTTTAGAAAACCACTAATTATAATGACTCCAAAGTCATTACTCAGAAATAAATATTGTGTTTCTAACTTAGAGGATTTTAACAAACAAAATACTTTCCATAGAGTTTTGTGGGATCATGCGATCGATCCAAAATCAAATGGTTTTATTAAACTTAAAGAAAGTTCTGAGATTAAAAAAGTTATTTTGTGCTCAGGCAAAGTTTACTTTGACTTACTTGATGCTAGAGAAAAATTAAAAAGAGATGATGTAATTATGTTTAGAATAGAACAACTTTATCCTTTCCCGGCAAAAGCTTTAGTAAACGAACTTAAACCTTATGCCAAAAATGCTAAATTCTTTTGGTGTCAAGAAGAGCCAAAGAATATGGGAGCATGGTTTTCAGTGAGAGATTATATTCAATGGACATTAGATACTTTAAAGGCTAAATATAATGAAATTTCTTATATAGGAAGAAGCCCTGATGCAACTCCAGCAACTGGATATGCAAAGAGGCATAATTCTCAGCAACAAGAAATAATTAATAAGGTGTTTGATTAAATTATAATGAGTGAAAAAATAGTAGTTCCAGTACTTGGTGAGAGTATTACAGAAGCAACGGTTGCAAAATGGTTAAAAAAAACTGGAGATGCAGTTGAAGCTGATGAACCAATTGTAGAACTTGAAACTGACAAAGTTAATTTAGAAGTCCCATCACCAATAACTGGTGTTTTAACAGAAATTAATTCACAAGATGGCTCCACAGTGGAAGTTGGAGCTTTATTAGGTTCTGTTTCAGAAAATGGTTCAGCAAAAGTGATACCAACTGAAAAAAAAGAGGAACCCAAACAAGTTGAAGAAGCTCCTCCTGAAAACAATGTAATAAAATTAGATACAAATAAAAAAGAACCAGAAATTTTTGAAGATAAAAAAACAGAAATTCAAAAACCTAAGCCCTTAGTTTTGACTGAGGAAGTAGCACCAAAACCAGCACCAGTAATAGATAATAAAAATGATACTTTGTCTCCTGCTGTCAGAAAAATTGTTATTGAAAATAATATTGATGTTAATTCAGTTCAAGGTTCAGGAAAAAATGGTCAGGTTTTAAAAGGAGATTTAATTGGTCTAATGGGAGCAAATCCAAAACCATCAGAGAGAAAAATTCAATATGGTCAAGAAGAACGAATTAAAATGACCAGACTAAGACAGACAATTGCTAAGAGATTAAAACAAGCTCAAGAGAATGCTGCATTACTTACAACTTTTAATGAAGTTGACATGACAAATATAATGGAAATGAGAAAAGAAAATCAACAAGACTTTCAAAGTAGATATGGAATTAAATTAGGCTTCATGTCATTCTTTGTTAAAGCATGTGTGGTGGCCTTGAAACATTTCCCTGCTGTTAATGCTGAAATTGATGGCGATGAAATTATATATAAAAACTATTATAATATTAGCTTTGCTGTTGGTACGGATAAAGGTTTAGTTGTTCCAGTTTTAAGAAATGCAGATGAGCTTTCATTTGCAGATATTGAAAAAAATATCAAAGACATTTCTGAAAAAGCTAGAGATGGAAAATTAACAATTGAAGATCTACAAGGAGGAACATTTACTATCAGTAATGGTGGTGTGTATGGATCAATGTTATCAACTCCAATTCTAAACTTACCTCAATCAGGTGTTCTAGGTATGCACAACATTGTAGAGCGCCCTGTGGTAGTAGAAGGTGAAATAAAAATAAGACCTATCATGTATTTAGCTCTTTCTTATGATCACAGAATAATTGATGGCAAAGAATCTGTTTCTTTCTTAAAAATGATTAAAGAAAATCTAGAAGATCCTAGAAGATTATTTTTGGATATTTAAATGTCAGAAAAATTTCAAGCTGTAGTTATTGGAGGAGGGCCTGGTGGTTATGTTTGTGCAATTAGGCTTGCACAATTAGGTTTGAAAACAGCATGCATAGAGTCTAGAGGTTCACTAGGTGGAACTTGCTTAAATGTTGGCTGTATACCATCAAAAAGTTTATTAAATCTCTCTGAAGAATTTCATAAAGTAAAAAATTTATCCAATAAGGGTATCGAGATAGGTGAGGTGAAACTTAATCTTGAAAAGATGATGAAAAGTAAAGATAAAGCTGTAACAATATTGACCAAAGGTGTTGAATTTCTTTTAAAAAAAAACAAAGTTACTTATTTTAAGGGTCACGGAAGCTTTAAATCAAAAAATCAAATCTTAATTAAAGATGATAAGAATAATGAGACAATTATTGAATCAGAAAAAACAGTAATAGCATCCGGATCTGTACCAGTTTCATTACCTGGAATTGATATTGATGAAAAAGTAATTGTTTCCTCTACAGGGGCCTTAAAATTAGAAAAAGTACCAAATAAAATGGTCGTGGTTGGAGGCGGCTACATTGGTTTAGAGATGGGTTCAGTTTGGTCAAGATTAGGTTCGGAAGTTCAGGTTGTAGAATTCTTAGATCATATTACGCCTGGAATGGATAAAGAAATTTCGTCTGAGTTTATGAAAATTTTAAAAAAACAAGGTATTAAATTTAATATGCAAAACAAAGTTGAAACAATTCAGAAAAATAACAACGGAGCAGTTGTTTCAACAGTAGATAAAGATGGCAATAAAAATAATTTTGAATGTGATGTGGTATTAATTTCTGTTGGAAGAAAGCCAAATACGGATGGACTAAATTTAGATGCAGTAGGAATTGATTTAGATGAAAGAAAAAGAATAAAAACTGACAAAACTTTTAAAACAAATGTCGAAAATATTTTTGCTATTGGCGATGTAATAGTAGGACCAATGCTTGCTCATAAAGCTGAAGATGAAGGAATTGCAGTTGCTGAAAATATTGCAGGACAATCTGGACATGTTAATTATGATACAATACCTGGTGTTGTGTATACTACTCCAGAAGTTGCATCTATAGGAAAAACAGAAGAACAATTAAAAGAACTTAATCAAAAGTATAAAGTTGGTAAATTTTCATTTATGGCAAATTCTAGAGCTAAAGCAATTGATGATGCTGAGGGATTTGTAAAAATATTGGCAGATGAGCAAACAGACAAAGTATTAGGAGCTCATATTATAGGCCCTCATGCAGGAGAGTTAATCGCTGAAATAGGTGTAGCTATGGAATTTGGTGCAAGTTCAGAAGATATAGCAAGAACATGTCATGCGCACCCAACTTTTTCAGAAGCAGTTAAAGAAGCTGCATTATCAGTAGATAAAAGAGCAATACACTCTTAATTAAAATAACATAAATACCAAAAAACTTTTAGATCGCTGTTTAAATATTATTGATTTATATTTAATTTCTTAATGAATATTGAAAAAAAATTAATTATAAAAAAATTATTTTCCATAGCTATAGAAAATCATCATAAAAATAAATTCAATAGTGCGGAAAATTTATATTTCAAAATTTTAAAACATGATTCAAATCATATAGGTGCTAATAATAATCTTGGAATTTTATTTCATCAAAAAAAAAATTATAAAAAAGCAATTAGTTATTTTGAAAGAGTAATTAAAATTGATTATAATAATTGTTCTGCATTTAATAATCTAGGTCTTATTTACCATCAGCTAAAAAATTATAAAAAAGCAATTAATTTTTTTAAAAAAATAATTCAAATTAATTTTAATTATTTAGATGCTCACTTTAATTTAGGAAATTCTTATAAACAACTTGGTGAGAATAAAAAAGCAATAGATTCATATAATAAAGCAATTGAAATAAACCCAAATTATTCTGAGGCATATATAAATTTAGGAAATACTTATCTCCAAATCGGAGAATTTGGAAAAGCAATTTCTTACTATGAAAGGACTTTACAAATTAACTCAACCAATATTAATGCATTCATTAGTTTAGGAAATGCTAATAGAGCGCAAAAAAAGTTTAAAGAAGCTATTAGTTTTTATGAAAAAGCATTAAGAATAAAACCTGATAATTCTGATACACTTAACAATATTGGAAGTGTTTACAAAGATTTAAAGCAATACAATAAAGCAAAAGAATTTTTTTTAAAGGCTATTAAGTTTAATCCAAATAACTCAACAGTTTTTAAAAATCTTGGTATTGTATACCAAGAAATAGGAGATCATAAAAAAGCATGTAGTTGTTATGAAGATGCAATTAAAATTGATCCATATAACCTTGCTAGTCATTGGTATTTATTGAATACTTTTCCAATTGTTTATAAAAATGAAGAAGAAATTAATCACTACAGAAAAAAATTTGAATTAGGTATTTACAAAATCAATCAATTATTAGATAGAAAAAATTATTATTCAAAAATCAATTTCATTGATGCTTTAAATTCATCGACAAATTTTTATCTACACTATCAAGGAAAAAATGATTTTAATTTGCAGAAATTATATGCAAGTTTAATTGAAAAAATTACTAAAAAAATTTATAAAATTGATGCAGTTCCAAAAAAACATAAATTAAAGAAAATTATTAAAGTTGGTTTTGTATCTTCATTTTTTAGAAATCATACAGTTTCTAAATTGTTTAAAAATTGGATTATTAAATTAGATAAAAAATTTTTTAATTGTAAAGTTTATTACGTAGGTGATAAATTTGATCATGTGACTGAAGAAATAAAAAAAAATGCAGATTTTTTTTATTTTAACACAGATGTAAATAGTTTGATTGGTCAAATTGCCAGGGATGAATTAGACATTTTAATTTATTTGGATATTGGCATGAGTTCAAAAATCCAAATTTTAACTTCTTTAAAGTTAGCCTCCATTCAATGTAATACGTGGGGACATCCTGTTTCCTCTGGTTTTAAAAATATTGATTATTTCTTTTCAAGTGAAATGATGGAAACAAAAGATTCCCAAAAGTATTATTCAGAAAAGTTGATTAATTTACCTAAATTAGGAATAGAATATGATATTCCTAAATATTCAATTTTAAAAAAACCAACAATTTTAAAAAAGGATAATAAAACTATCTTTTTTAATCTCCAAAGTTTATTTAAACTTTTACCTCAAGACGATCATATATATCTAGACATTGTTAAAGAAAATTCAAATTGTTGCTTTTGGTTTATTAATAGGATGAATGATGAAGTTACATCTATATTTAAAGAAAGAATATCTAGACTATTTAAAAATGAAGGTTATGTTTTTGAAAAGTATTTTCATTTTCATCCAAAATGTAATCAAGATGAATTTTTAGAACTGATTAATAGATCAGATATAATTTTAGATAGTTTACATTGGTCAGGAGGAAACACATCATTGGAAGCAATTAGTTTAAACAAACCAATAGTCACTTATCCTTCAAATTTTATGAGAGGAAGACACACCTATGCTATTATGAAAATATTAAATATTGAAGAACTTATTGTAAAATCTAAACAAGAATATGTAAAAATATCAAATGAGTTAGCTCACAATAAAAATTTTAGAAATTCTATTATCAACAAGATAAAAAAAAATAAAAATAAATTATTTAATGATAATCAATCAACAAGATTTTTGGAAAATTTTATAAGAGAAAAAGTAAATGAAATGAGAAATATTAGTGAGATTAATTAAATAATTTTAATATAT
>NZ_JBNAJZ010000007.1:0-19116 GCF_052047555.1 Candidatus Pelagibacter sp. HIMB1746
AAATAATTTGTTATCAATTAATCTTAAAGTAGACTCTGAACCAATTAAAATAATTAAACCAATAACAAAAATAAAGATTCTTTGTCTATTAAAATTTATATTTTCTTTTGATTTTATAATTAATAGCAACGCTGTAAGGATGAGCGATGGAATGTAAAAAGGGATTATTAATCTTTTATATAGTTCTTTTACTATATTACGTGAATTTTGAATTGTGCAATTTTCAATTTTAGTTTTTGTTTTACTAAAGTTAAATAATTCCAGTCCATATAGTAAATTTATGCATTTGATTAATTTTATTGAAGATAATTCTTGAGTTTTTATATAAGTTGTAGTGTTACTTTTGGTATCACTTAAGTTAATGTCAGACATGGAAAAACTTATGTTTGTAATCTTTCCATTCGTTTCAGTTATAGTTTCTCCATTAACCAATCTTAGAATTGGTATATTTCCTATTTTTATAAATTCACCTTTTTTTGCATAAGTAACTTGATAGCCTGTATTAGTTTTTTTTTTTAAATATAAGTTATAATAAACCCCATCCTTATCTTTTTTTTCATTGAAGATTGTCAAACCTTTAATATTGTCATTAAACTTTTTTGGTTTAATAAAATTTTCAAAAAAATTAAAATTTGAGTTTCTCAAATAAGATCTTGCAAGATCTTGAGTGTAAGGAATAATAAATGTTGTCAAAATTATCTGAAAAAGCAGTATTGCAAATGATATTTTCAAAAAAAAATTAATTAATTGAAACTTAGACACGCCAAAATTCCAAAATATCATTAACTCATTTTGGATTTCATATTTAGAAATTATATAAAAAAAACTAAAAAAAATTGAAAAGGGTATAATTTTACTGATTATTTTTGGAAAATTTAGCAGAGAATAACTAAAATATACTTGATAATCTCTACCATCTTCTATCATAATATCTAAGAAATTTACTGCTTGAAATATCCAAATAATTGTACTGATGCTAATTAGGGAAATTAGAAAAAAAGTTAAGCAATCAAATAAAATTTTTCTAAATAAAATTTTTTTCATTGAAATAAAGTATTTTTACTCATATATACCACTCATCTCACAAGGAATGTAGTAATTTATGTCGATAAATATTAGTTATAAAAATAATCTTAAAAACAAAAGCACTTTTTCCCATGTACTATTTGTGGATGATAAATTTAGCTTAACTAACTTAAAGAGACACATATCAAAATCAGAGTATGTTTTTATTTCAGATTTAATCAAAGCCAGAGATTTAAAAAAAGAAATATTAAGTTTTGATTTAAACTCAAAAAAACAAATTATATTAATTTCATATCCAAAAAATCTCAATTCTCTTTCAATAGAAAAATTAGGTGCAAAATTTTTTAATTTTATAAAAAATTCAAAAATAAATGATTATGTTATTAATTCTGAAACAACATCAGAAAATTTGAAAAACTTCATAGCTTTTTTTCTGCTTGGATTAAAATTAAAATCATACACATTCAATAAGTATAAAACAAAAAAAGATACAAAAAATACATCAATAATTGTTATTGGAAAAAATAACCCCTCATTAAATGATCAAATAAAATTTAAAGCAATAGAACAGGGTACGTTTTATACAAGAGATTTAGTTTCAGAACCTGGCAATATTTTGCACCCAGATGAATACGCAAAAAGATTAAAATTATTAGCTAGAGATGGTTTAAAAATAACTGTTTACGATGATAAAAAATTAAAAAAATTAGGGATGAATACATTGCTTGGTGTTGGCCAAGGCAGTGCAAGAGGTTCTTATTTGGTAACTATGGAATGGAATGGATTGAAAAACAATTCCAAACCTTTGGCATTTGTAGGTAAAGGAGTTTGTTTTGATACTGGAGGGATTTCACTTAAGCCAGCTAAATTTATGGAAGACATGACATATGATATGGCTGGTTCAGCAGTTGTTGTTGGATTAATGAAAAGTTTAGCTTTAAGAAAAGCAAAAGTGAATGCAGTTGGAGTTGTTGGCTTAGTAGAAAATATGCCAGGTGGAAATGCTCAAAGACCAGGAGATATAGTTAAATCTTATAGTGGAAAAACAGTTGAAATTTTAAATACCGATGCAGAAGGTAGACTAGTACTTGCTGATGCACTTACCTATACAGAAGAAAAATTTAAACCTAAATTTATAGTTGATCTAGCAACTCTAACTGGTGCAATAATTGTTTCATTAGGATCTGAGTACGCAGGTTTATTTTCAAATGATGATAATTTATCAAATCAATTAATCGAAGCTGGTGAAAAGGTTGAAGAAAAAGTTTGGAGAATGCCTTTAAATAAAAATTTTGATAAATTAATAGATTCTAAAAATGCTGACATGCAAAATATAAATTATGTTGGAGGAGCAGGCTCAACAACTGCAGCTCAATTTTTGCAAAGATTTATCTTAAAGAAAACACCATGGGCTCACCTAGATATAGCTGGAATGGCTTTCTCTAAATATGGAGGAGCATTAAATTCGGGTGGAGCAACCGGTTATGGTGTAAGATTATTAAATAAACTAATAGAGGACAAATATGAGTAATATCGAACAAACTTTATCAATTATAAAACCTGATGCAGTAGAGAGAAATCTCGAAAATGAAATAAAAGAAATGTTTAAAAGTAATGGTTTTTCAATTTTAAAAGAAAAGAAAATTCAAATTGAAAAATCTGAAGCTGAGAATTTTTATAAAGTTCATGAAACAAAGCCATTTTATAATGATTTATGTGAATACTTGTCCTCAGGACCAATAGTAGTAATGGTACTTGAAAAAGAAAATGCAGTTTTAGGAAATAGAGAATTGATGGGAGCAACAAATCCTAAAGATGCTGATGAAGGCACAATTAGAAAGAAATATGGGATTTCAATTGATAAAAACTCTGTTCATGGATCTGACAGTGTTGAAAATGCCAAAATTGAAATTGATTTCTTTTTTAAAGATTAAAGACTTTCAAAATAGCTTTTGGATATAATTTATGCTCTTGAGCTAGAATTTTTTTAGCAAGACTAACTGGGGAATCTTTTTTTAAAATATTAACTTTTTTTTGTAGAATTATTTTTCCAGAATCTAGTTTTGCATTTACAAAGTGTACAGTGCATCCTGAGTATTTATCTTTATTTTCTATAGCTCTTTCATGAGTATTTAAACCTTTATATTTTGGCAACAAGGAGGGATGAATATTTAAAATTTTCCCTTTAAAATTTTTAATAAAATTTTTAGAAAGAATTTTCATAAATCCTGCTAAGCAAACTAATTCAATTTTATTTATTGCAAGTTCATTAAGTATTTTTTTTTCAGCAATTTCTTTATTTTTGAAATGAATTATTTTTTTTTTTATTTTAAAAATGTCTCCATACTTCAAACCTTTGGCTAACTTATTATTAGTAATAATTAGTTTAACAGAAATAGGTGATTTGTTTAATTTAGAGAACTTAATTAGTGATTTTAAATTACTACCTGTTCCAGAAATAAATACTGCAGTTTTTATTTTATTTATTCCAGTTGATAGAACCATTTAATTTTACTTTATTTTTACCACTTATAATTTTTCCAATTACATATGGTTTGTAATTTTTAGGAAAATAACTTTGAATTTTGTTCAAGTTTTTTTGATTAATAATTAAACAAAAGCCAACACCACAGTTAAATGTTTTTAACATTTCATTTTCTGATATTCCATTTTTTTTAAGCCAATTAAAAATTTTTAAAGTTTTAATTTTACTTAAATCTATATCAGCAATCAAATTATCAGGTACAACTCTTTTAATGTTATCAGAAAGTCCTCCCCCTGTAATATTTGCACAACCATTAATAAGATTTTTTGAAATTAGCTTGATTATTTCTTTCACATATATTTTTGTTGGTTTCAAAAGTTCTGATTTTAAAAATTTATTATTATTTATATTAATTTTTTTTTTATTTATTAAATACCTTACAAGCGAGAACCCATTTGAATGTAATCCACTAGATGGTATTGCTAAAATTAAATTATTTTTTTTGATTTTTTTTTTGTTTAAGATTTTATTTTTACCAACAATACCAACAGCAAAACCAGCTATATCAAATTTACCTTTTGAATAAGTACCAGGCATCTCTGCTGTTTCTCCACCCACAAGTTCACAATCTGATAGTTTACATCCTCTAATAATTCCTTTTATGATCGATTTAAGTTTAATTAAATCAATTTTGTTTATTGAAATGTAATCTAAAAAAAGCAACGGTTTTGCACCTTGAACAATTAAATCGTTTACACTCATTGCCACAAGATCAATACCGATTGTATCAAATTTATTTAAAGAATTAGCTATTTCAATTTTAGTCCCAACACCATCAGTACATGCAACTATTTGAGGATGCTTTATATTACTTGGAATATTTGAAATAGAACCAAATCCCCCGATATTAGAAAACTTTTTTTTGCCCTTTTTTTTTGATGATATTGATGAAATGAAATTTACAAACTTATCAGCGGCTTTAATGTTAACACCACTTTTTTTATAGGTAAAATTTTTATTATTCATTACAATATTTTATGAGGTGTTTTTCAAAATTAATTAAACTGAAGAGTTTATATAATCTTTTTCTATTTCTTGCTTTATTAAATATTTTTTTTTCCACAGAAAATAGTGTTGCAAAAACATTTTCTATAAAAGAAATCGAAATATCATCTCCATTTAACGCCTCATTTGATAAAAATAAGATCATAAACCGAGGCTTTGTTGAAGCATATGAGGAACTTATTTTAACTATTGTTCAAAGCAAAGATCAAAAAAAACTTCAAAATTCTTCAACCAAAGAAGTTAAAAGATTAGTTGAAACATTTTCAATTGTTCAGGAAAACTTTATTAATGAAATATACAATCTTACTTTAAATGTAGAATTTAATAGAAGAAGTTTTTTTGAATTATTAAAAAAAAAAAATGTATTTCCTTCATCTATTATTCAAAAAGATTTAATTTTTTTTCCAATAGAAGTAGATGAAGAAAAAAATGAAATATTTCTTTTTTCAGAAAGTCAATTATTTAAAAATTGGAACTTTAAAAAAGAAAAATACCATCAACTAAATTACATTTTACCAAACGAGGATATCGACGATTATAATTTAATTAAAAAAAATATTAACAATTTAGAAGATTTTGATTTTAGAGAAATTTCAAAAAAATATAATTTTGAAGATTTTATTATAATGATTGTTTTTAAAAATAATCAAGAAATTCGAGTACTTAATCAAATAGTGTTTAACAAGAACCAAAATTTAAAAAATTTTAAATTCAAAAATATAAATTTAGAAAATTTAGAAGATTTAAAAAAATTCATAGATAAACAAAAAACAGTTTTTGAAGATTATTGGAAATTAAAAAACATAATAAATACATCAATTAAATTGGATTTGACTATATCAGTCGATAATAGCAATATAATTAAAATTGATCAGTTTGAAGAAACACTTTCAAATATAGAATTGGTTAATAAATTCAATATATTTAAATTTGATAATAAAAAAAACATTTATAAATTAATATTTAATGGTACCCGAGATCAGTTCTTAAATGTTATGAAAGATTATGATTATTTTTTTGAAATCAAAAATAAAATTTGGGTATTAGAATGAAATCTTTAAATCAAGAAATTTTAAAATTTGATTATGAACAAAACTTTCAAGATCAGGATTTTTATGTATCAAAATCTAATGAATTTTCATTTTTATTATTGAATAGTTGGCCTAAATGGGAAAAAAATTTTATAAATTTAATTGGTGAAAAATTTTCTGGAAAATCTCATTTAATTAATATTTTTTTACATAAATTTAAGGGTATTAAAATAAACGCAGCGGATATTAGTAATGAATATTTAAAAAAAATTAAAATCTATGAAAATATAATTATTGAAGATTTAAATAAAAATATTGATGAAAAGTTATTATTTACTTTTTTGAACAATATTGAGCAAGACAATAAATACTTAATTGTTACTTCAACCAAACCCATAGTTGATTACTCCTTTGAATTAAATGATTTAAATTCTAGAGCTAAAAATTTTATTTTATCAAAGATTGATAAACCAGAGGATGATTTATTATATGCCCTAATATTAAAAAATCTCTCCGATCGTCAGATATCAATTGATAAGAAATTAATAGATTTCATTATAAAAAGAATAGATAGATCCTATGGCAAAATATCTGAATTCATATATAAGATCGACGAAATTAGTTTAAAAAGGAAAAAACCAATCGATTTTAAAATTATTAAAGAAGCTTTAGGAGATTAATTGAGCAAATATAGAACACATACTTGTAACGAATTAAGAAAAGAAGACGTTGATAAAAAAGTATTTCTTTCAGGCTGGATCAATAAAAAACGAGATCATGGTAACTTATTATTCATAGATTTAAGAGATAATTATGGTGTCACACAATGTATTATAGATAAGGATAATAAAAATTTCAAAAACTTAGAAAAAACTCAATTAGAAACTGTTGTTAAAATCGAAGGTAAGGTTGTAGCTCGATCTGAAGATACAATTAACAAAGAAATAGGCACAGGAGAAATTGAGGTAAAAATTGATACTTACGAAGAACTAGGTTCTTGCAAAGAATTACCGATGCCAGTTTTCAGTGATCAAGAATATGCTGAGGAAATAAGGTTAAAATATAGATTTTTGGATCTAAGAAGAAAAAAAATACATGAAAATATAATCTTAAGATCAAAAGTTATTTCACATATTAGAAATGAAATGACTAAATTAGGTTTTTTGGAATTCCAAACACCAATATTAACATCCTCTAGTCCTGAGGGTGCTAGAGATTTTTTAGTTCCAAGTAGATTAAATCCAGGGAAGTTTTATGCGTTACCTCAAGCACCACAACAATTTAAACAACTAATTATGGTATCTGGTTTTGATAAGTATTTTCAAATAGCCCCTTGCTTTAGGGATGAGGATGCAAGAGCAGACAGAAGTCCAGGTGAATTTTATCAACTAGATTTAGAAATGTCTTTTGTAGAACAAGAAGATGTTTTTAAAGTAGTTGAAAAATTAATGGTTAATACTTTTAAAACATTTTCAAATAAAAAATTATTAAACGATAAGTTTCCAAGAATTTCTTACAAAGAAGCAATCTTAAAATATGGAAGTGATAAACCAGATTTAAGAAATCCACTTATAATAAATGATATTACTGAAATATTTACAAGAGAAGATGTATCTTTTGAAATATTTAAAAAGTTAGTAAAATCTGGTTCAAGAGTAAGATGCATAATAACAAAAAATACTAAGGACAAACCAAGAAGCTTTTTCGATAATATTGACAAATGGGCCAAAGAACAAGGAGCATCAGGTTTGGCTTATTTTACATTTGAAAAAGATACTGAGTTATCTGGTAAAGGACCTATAGGAAAATTTTTCACCAAAGAAGCATTGCTAGAAATAATGAATTTAACTAATGCAGAAGTAGGGGACAGTATTTTTCTAGCATGTGGCAAACAAAATGAATTAGAAAAAATAACTTCTCAGGCAAGAAATAAAATTGCAGAAGATTTAGATTTAATTGATGAAGATATTTTTGCGTTTTGCTGGATAGTTGATTATCCAATGTTTGAAAGAGATGAAGTAACCAATAAAATTGAATTTAGTCATAATCCATTTTCTATGCCACAAGGTGATTTGACAGAAAAAGAACTTGAAAATCCTCTAGAACTATTGGCTTATCAATACGATATTGTTTGTAATGGTATTGAATTATCCTCTGGCGCTATTAGAAATCATAAACCTGAACTTATGTATAAGTTATTCTCAATTGCTGGTTATGATAAGCGGCAAGTAGATGAAAAATTTAGTGGTATGATAAATGCATTAAGTTATGGCGCTCCACCTCACGGGGGTATTGCTCCTGGAATCGATAGAATTGTTATGCTGTTAGCTAATGAAAAAAATATTAGAGAAGTAACAATGTTTCCAATGAACCAGAATGCACAGGATTTGATGATGAACGCTCCATCTGATGTAAATCCTGAACAGTTAAAAGAATTAAATTTGTCTTTAAAAATTAAAAAATAAAAAATTATTTTTTGCCTTTAAGACTTATTTTAACATCAGATAAATCAACAAGATTTTTATTATAGTTATTTCTAACAAATCCTTTGCTAGTAATATCCTTTACAATTTTTAATAATTGATTTTGATCTTCATTTTCTTGAACATTCGTATCGTTTCCACCAATTGCAGGAGTATGTGCAAGATCTTCTCTGTTTTGGTAAGATATAGCTAACTCTCTAAAAATATAATCTAAAATAGAAGTTGCGCTCAATATTCTATCATTTCCATGTACTTTACCTGATGGTTCAAATTTTGTTCCCACGAATGCACTTATAAATTCATCTAATGGCACTCCGTATTGAAGACCTAAAGATACTGCTATAGCAAAGTTATTCATTAATGCCTTAACTAGTTCTCCTTCTTTACTTGTGTCGATAAATATTTCTCCAATTTTTCCATCTTCATATTCGCCTGTATGAAGATAAACTTTATGATCTCCAATTGTAGCTTTTTGAATATAGCCTTTTCGTCTGTCAGGCATACTAAATCTTTTGCCACCCTTTTCTGAGGGCTTGTTTAAGTTTTGAACGACGGTTTCTTTACTTATTGAATTTTCACTTGTACTTTTTGAGACAATTTCAATTTTTTTATTTTCAACTACTTTTTTATTATTTGGATCTAAACTTTTAGTTTTTCTATTGTCTAATTTGACATCTAAAACTTCGAATTTACCGTCGTCTCTTTTTTCTAAGTTTTTAAGCTCTGTTTCATTAATATCGTCTAAGTAATGATTCACCTTAAAGGTACAAGTATAATAAGTTTCTACAAGATATTTTGCCATTTTACCTCAGTTTAAAATTAGTTTGAAAATAGATTCTATTAATTTATATACTTATTCAAATTTTAGTCTAATTTAATTTTTACAATTTTTAATTGAAATAAAAAATAAAATAACATGTTGACACTTTTAAAAAAAATTTTCACTTGGTGGAATCAGGACACTTTTGGCACAAGATTAAAAACAATTTTTTTTGGAAAACTTGCTGGTACAGATCAGTTTGGAAATAAATATTACGAAGATAAAAAAGGAAAAAGATGGGTTATATATTCTGATGTTATTGATGCATCAAAAATTCCTGTAGAGTGGTATTCATGGATGCATTTTACACCAAACAAAATAGAAAAAAAACACGAGCTTGAAAAATATGAGTGGCAAAAACCTCATCAGTCAAACCTAACGGGAACAGAAGAAGCGTATTATCCAAATAAAAATAAAGATGGTGTTAAAAAAAAATATACTAGTTGGAAAGAGTAGTTTTTTTCTTTACTTACCAATCCTCTTTTTTCTATTTACAACTATTTCACATTCAAAAAGTCAACTTGAGGGTTCTTTTACAGAAATTAAGATTTTAGATAAAATTAGTTCTAAAAATACTTCATTAAAACTTAAAAATGGTCAATTGCTAAAATTTAAAGACTTATCAATTCAGAGTTTAAAATGTAAAAATTCTGAATTTGACGATAATCCAGAAGTTACTGCTTACATTCAAGTCAGAGATTTATCGAATCTAAATAATGATGAAGTTTTTGTTTTTAATGGATGGATGTTTTCATCAAGCCCTTCAATAACTCCATTTGATCATCCAATTTACGATGTGTGGCTAGTAAAATGTTATTAAACTATAGTATCTTTATCTAGCCAGCTTACATTAAAATCTGAATTGATAAATTTTTTATGGTTTAACAATTTTTTGTGAAGTGGGATAGTAGTTGTAATACCTTCAATAACAAATTCATCTAAAGATCGGTTCATTCTTTGAATAGCTTCAGTTCTGTTTCGCCCATGACAAATTAACTTACAAACCATGCTGTCATAATATGGAGTGACTTTATAACCCTGGAATATAGCACCATCTACTCTTGTTCTAAATCCAGATGGCTGGTGGCACATGCTTATAACTCCTGGAGAAGGTTGAAAATTTTTACTGGCATCCTCAGCGTTTATTCTGCATTCAATAGCATGACCTCTTGGATTAATGTCGCTTTGATGTAGTGCTGTTTCCTCAGAAAACGCTATCCAAATTTGTTCTTTAATAATATCTACTCCTGTAACCATTTCTGTAACAGGGTGTTCAACTTGAACTCTAGTATTCATTTCCAGAAAATAAAACTTTCCATCTTCATAGATAAACTCAACTGTGCCTGCACCCATGTACCCAATTTTAGAGACCATTTTTACAGTTTTTTCAAAAAGATCTTTTCTAATTTCATCATTCAAAACAGGACTTGGGGTTTCCTCAATAAGTTTTTGATGTCTTCTTTGAACAGAGCAATCTCTTTCATGCAAATGCACAACTCTGTTTTTTCCAGCGAGTATTTGAACTTCTATATGTCTTGGATTTTGAAAGAACTTCTCAATATATACTTCGTCATTACCAAAGTATTTTTGTGCCTCTGATTTAGCTGTTGAAAACAAAGTTTCAAATTCTTCCTCTTTATGTACTATTTTCATACCTTTTCCACCACCTCCACCTGAGGCTTTAATCAGAACAGGAAAACCAATTTTTTTACAAAGATCTTTTGCTTCATTAATATCCCTAACACCACCTTCAGATCCTTCAATAACTGGTAAACCATTTTCTTTAGCTATTCTTTTAGCTTGAATTTTATCACCCATCATTTCGATATGTTTGGATGATGCACCAATAAATTTAATTTTATTTTCTTCTAAAATTTTAGCAAAGTTAGCATTTTCTGATAAGAAGCCGTATCCTGGATGAACAGCGTCTGCATTAGTCAGTTCTATTGCAGACATCAATGCAGGAATATTTAAATAACTGTTTGCTGGTTGATGAGAACCTATACAGACACTTTCATCTGCCATTCTTACATGCATGCTTTCTCTATCAACATCTGAATGGACTGCTACAGTTGCTATACCCCATTCTTTACATGCTCTTATAATTCTAACTGCAATTTCCCCACGGTTTGCAATTAAAATTTTTTTAAACATTATTTATTCTAAAATAAGAATTGTTTGACCAAACTCAACTGGCTGACCATCATCAACACAAATTTCTTTTACAACACCATCATGGGTAGAAGGTACATGGTTCATTGTTTTCATTGCTTCAACAATCATTATTGTGTCACCCTTTTTAATTTTTTTACCGACTTCAACAAATTTTTTTGCCCCAGGTTCTGGTGCATGATAAGCAGTTCCAATTATTGGAGAAGTAATTTCTGTACCAGATTTAACACTTTCAGAAGATTTGGAAGCAGCAGTTAAATTTGTATTGTTTACAGATGCTGGAATTGTTTGATTGCTAATTGATACGTTATTTTTTGAAACTTTAATTTTAGTATCTTTTTCGGTAATTTCTATTTCAGTTAAATTAAACTCATCTAAATAATTACTAAGTTCTTTGATTATGTTTTTATCTATTTTCATTTTTGTAAAAGCTTTTGTAATGAAATTATGGCCAAAATATATCCTTCAGTGCCTAATCCAAAAATCCCACCTGTAGCAACTCCACTAATAAGTGATTTATGTCTAAATTCTTCTCTTTTATATATGTTTGATATATGCATTTCAATTATTGGTTTCTTGAACAATTCAAGTGCATCTCTTATTGCGACTGAAGTATGTGTAAATGCGGCAGCATTTATAATCATTCCATCATAAGTTTTACGTGCATCTTGAATTGTATTTACTAAATCTCCTTCCAAATTTGATTGGATAAATTCACAGTCTAGCCCAACTTCTTTTGATTTTTTTAAACAATTTTCTTTAAGTTGTTCATAGTTACCTGATCCATATTGTGATTGTTCTCTTTCACCTAATAGATTAAGATTTGGACCATTAATAATAATTATTTTATTATTCATTCAGCTTTTATATACGATGAAAAAAATAAAAATCAAAGTAAATGGTAAAAACAGATCAATTTCTGAAACATATAAACTTTCAGATTTAATAAAACACCTTAAAATTCCTATGAAAAAAGTAGCAATTGAACTTAATGAAGAAATAATAGATAAAAAAAATGTTAACAAAATTAAATTAAAACAAAACGACAAAATTGAGATTGTTCATTTTATAGGAGGAGGGTAGTATGAAAAAAGATAATCTCATCATTGCTAAAAAAAAATTTAAATCTAGATTAATTGTTGGTACTGGAAAGTATAAAACTATGTCTGAATGTGCGAAAGCTATCAAATTGTCAGGAGCAGAGATAGTAACTGTTGCAGTTAGAAGAGTAAATATTTCTGATAAGAACAAACCTTTGTTAATGGATTATATAAATCCAAAAAAGATTACCTATTTACCTAATACAGCGGGTTGTTTTAATTCTAAAGAAGCTTTGAGAACTTTGAGGTTAGCAAGAGAAATTGGTGGGTGGAAATTAGTTAAATTAGAAGTTTTGGGAGATAAAGAAAATTTATTTCCAGATATGATTGAAACTTTAAAATCTACTGAAGTTCTTACTAAAGAGGGGTTTAAAGTTATGGTTTATTGTAACGATGATCCATTAATGGCAAAAAGATTAGAAAATGTTGGGGCTGCTGCGATAATGCCACTAGCAGCACCAATTGGATCAGGTTTAGGAATACAAAATAAAATTAATATTCAAATAATCAGGAAACAAACTAAACTTCCGTTGATAATTGATGCAGGTCTTGGACAGGCTTCAGATGCTACAATTGCAATGGAGCTGGGTTGTGATGGAGTATTGGTAAACACTGCAATTGCGAAAGCAAAAAAACCATTTGATATGGCTCTTGCATTTAAAAATGCTGTTATTGCTGGAAGACAATCATATAACTCAGGAAGAATAGATAAAACTTTAATGGGAAACCCTTCTTCTCCATTAAAAGGTATTATTTAGTTTTTTTATAATATTTATTTTTTTTATAATTCTTTTTTATTTTTTTTACTTCTTTTTTTTGAGAAATTTTATCTTCTTTATTTTGGGTTTCTAAGTTTTTTAATTTTTCATAATGTTCAACAAGTTCAATAGTTTTTTTGGATTTGTTCTGAACGTTGATAATATATTCTGGAATTATCAGAGAGTTGTCACTAATGATATCAATTGTCATTTTATTTTTTTTTTCAAAGTAAGTTAAATCATTAACAAAGTTTTCTTTTAGAAAATCTGAAATTTTTTCACAGACTCTTACTTCAACAAATTTTGCTTTATTGGTTACAGCCTTTAATTCAACAATTTTTAATAATTTTTGAGCAAAAGACTCGTCTGTTAAAGTTACCTTCCATTTAACAGCACTTTCTCTCAATCTTTGTCGAGACATTTCTAAAAGTCCAAAATTACTTATTCTTCCTATTTGAATTCTTGCTCTATCAGATCTACATTTTTCCTTAAGCTTTCTTTCTACTAAGCGTCGGTTTCCAAAACTAAGCATATCAATGAAATCTATAATTATTAATCCTGATAAATCTCTTATTTTTATTTGTCTCGCAATTTCTTCTGCTGCTTCAATATTTGTGTCTAAAGCTGTGCTCTCAACATTTTTACCTTTAATTGAGCTACCAGAGTTAATATCTATCGATACAAGTGCTTCTGTAGGATTAATAACTAAATATCCTCCTGATTTGAGTTTAATTTCTGAGTCAAAAATTTGATTTAATTTTTGTTCAATATTTTCCTCAATAAATAGCGGTGTTCTTCCTCTATATTTTTTAACTTTTTTTACACTTGATGGCATCATTGTTTTCATAAAAGATTGGGCTTTTTTATAACCTTCATTTCCTTCAACAATAATTTGGTTAGTGCTATCATCGTACATATCTCTTAAAGTTCTTTTAATTATTTCACTTTCTTGATGAATCAAAGATGGAGCTATAGAGTTAATTGCATTATCTTTTATCTGTCCCCAAGTATTAATAAGAGTTGTTAAGTCACTATTGATTTCATTTTTTGTCTTGTTGCTTCCCGCTGTTCTTACAATTAAACCCATCTCTTTAGGAATTTCAATTTCATTTAAAATAGTTCTAATTTTTTTTCTATCAGCAGGATTAAATATTTTTCTAGAAATTCCACCACCTTTAGGTGTGTTTGGCATTAACACTATGTATTTTCCTGCGATTGAAATAAATGTGCTTAGTGCAGCACCTTTTTGACCTCTCTCGTCTTTGATGACTTGTACAAGAATTACCTGATTAGGTTTGATTACTTCTTGAATTTTGTATTTTTTAAATTTGAATTTTTTTTCAGGTTTTTTTTCAGTTTTTTCCTCTGTATCTGAATTTTCTTTTATCTCTATTTCCTCTTTATCAGATTCTAAATTTTCAACCTTTTCCTCTATTGGATCATCTATTTCAAGTTTGCCCTCAGCAATATTTTCTTCTTCTTTTGCCTCAACTTGCTTTGAAAGTTCTTCCCTTGCTTTTTCTTCTTCTTCTTTTATTTTTTCAAGATCAGCTTTTGGTATTTGATAATAATCTGACTGAATATCATTAAATGATAAAAATCCATGTCTTTCTCTTCCAAAGTCAACAAAAGCTGCTTGGAGCGAAGGTTCAATCCTGCTTACCTTACCTAAATAAATATTATTTTTTATTAAATTGTTTTTTAAACCTTCGTACTCGTAGTCTTCAATATTTTCACCTGATTTAAGTACAACTCTAGTTTCATTTGGATGCGATGCATCGATATATAAATTTTTTTCCATAATATGCTGATTGTTAATTTCATTAATTTTTTGTTTAGTAATAAATTTTGTTTATCTCTGATGCCTTATCTTTAACAAATTCCAAGATATAATGGAAACAAAATGAGTAAATTATTTAAAAATATTCTGTTATTTTCCTCTACTATTTTAATATTATTGGGTATTTTAATATTTAGTATTTTATGGAAATACTCTAACGATATTCCAGATTATAAATTTTTAAAGAGTTATAAGCCACCAGTCTCAAGCAAAGTTTACTCAAGAAATGGAGAATTGGTTGCAGATTTTTCAAAAGAAAAAAGAGTTTTTGTTCCGTACAATGCTATACCAAAAAATGTAATTAATTCATTTTTATCTGCAGAAGATAAAAATTTTTTCTCTCACCCTGGTGTAGATGCGAAAGGAGTTCTAAGAGCAGTTATAAACAATATTTCAAATACAATGGCTTCTAAAAGATTAGAAGGTGCCTCAACAATTACTCAACAAGTAGCAAAAAATTTTTTATTAACAAATGAAGTAAGTCTAAATAGAAAGATAAAAGAGGCAATTTTAGCATTTAGAATTGAGAGAGCGTTATCTAAAGAAAGAATATTAGAACTTTATTTAAATCAAATTTATCTTGGTAGTGGTGCCTATGGAGTGGCCGCCGCAAGTCTAGAATATTTTGACAAATCTATTAGAGAACTTAATTATTCAGAGGCTGCATTGTTAGCTGCTTTACCTAAAGCGCCTAGCAAATACAATCCTTATAAAGATAAAGATTTAGCAAAATTTAGAAGAAATTTAGTTTTAAAAAATTTATATGAAAATAATTATATTACATCTGAGTGGTTAGAAAAATTAAGTAATCAAGAAATTAAATTAAAGAAAAAACAAAAAATATACTTAGAGGACGCACAATATTATATTGAAGACGTTAGAAAAAATGTCATAGAAAGTTTGACATACGATAAAGTTTATAAACAAGGTCTAAATATCAATACTCCAATAGATTTAGATTTACAAAAAATTGCAACTAATTCTCTAAGATCTGGGTTAATTTCCTATGATCAGAGAAAAGGTTGGAGGGGAGCGCTAATTAACAAACCTTACAATTCAAATTGGTACAAAGATTTAGATAAATACAAACTTGAAAAATCAATTAATTGGAAATTAGCAATTGTAAAAAAATTAAATAAATTTTCAGCAATTGTAGAAACGATTGATGAAAATGATGGAGTTATTGAATATAAAGATATTTCATGGACAAAAAAAGAGTTTAACCAATTATTAAAAATTGGTGACATAATTTACGTGAAACATATAAAAGATAAAAAGTATAGTTTACAACAATTGCCAAAAATAAATGGAGGAATTGTTGTAATGGATCCTTATACGGGAAGAGTTTTGGCTCTTAATGGTGGTTTTAGTTTTAAAAAAAGTGAGTTTAATCGAGCAACACAAGCAAAAAGACAACCAGGATCTGCATTTAAACCATTCGTTTATGCTCTTGCTTTAGAAAATAATTATACACCTATATCATTAGTTTTGGATGCACCCTTAGTTTTAGATCAAGGAGATGATTTAAAGTTATGGAAACCAGAAAATTATGGAAAAAAATTTTATGGTCCATCTACAATCAGAACTGGATTGGAGAAATCAAGAAATCTAATGACAGTTAGAATAGCTCAAGATTTAGGGTTGGATAAAATTATTAACTATTCAAAAAAACTTTCAATTTATGAAAATCCTGAAGAACTTTTGTCAATTTCCTTAGGTTCTGCTGAAACTACTTTGTTGCAGCTTACATCTGCTTATTCTGTTTTTGTTAATGGAGGAAAACTTGTTGAGCCTGTTTTGATTGACAGGATTCAAGATAGTGAGGGAAATACTATTTATAATAATGATAAGAGATCTTGTTTAAATTGTGATGCAGTATCCTATCTTAGTGGCGATTATCCTGAGTTAAAAAATAAATTTACACAAATTTTTTCTGAAGAAACCGCATATCAAATGACGTCAATACTTGAAGGGGTAGTTCAAAGAGGAACCGCAAAAAAATTAAGAGATTTAAAATTAAATATAGCAGGAAAAACAGGAACAACGAATAATAATACTGATACTTGGTTCATTGGTTTTACATCAAACTTGTTAGTAGGTGTTTATGTTGGAATGGATAGTCCAACACCACTTGGTAAATTTGAAACAGGATCAAAAACAGCCTTACCAATATTCAAAAGTTTTATAAAAAATTCTGTTAAAAAGTCTGAGGCTAGACCATTTAAAGCTGCAAAAGATACAATTATGATGGTTGTGGATCCCTCAACAGGCCAGAAAGCTAAATTTACATCCAAAAATACAATAATTGAGGTTTTTAAAAAGAAAAATGTTGTAGATGGCAAAGTTCTTTATTCAAATTCTGATAGAATGGATATAAACAATATATTAAAGTTTTACTAATGGATAACAATTACCAAAATTACAAAGAAGAAATAAATAAGATTAATCAAAGAATTAAGGAGTATCTTTGAAAACAATAAAATTTATTCAAAACTTGAAAAATTAAATTCTCAAATGTTAGATGCCAATTTTTGGCAAGATAAAGATAATTCAAAAAAAGTTATAAAAGAAAAAAAACTCTACGAAGATTTAGTAAATTCTTTAAATCAGTCTATCCAAAAATTAAATGATTTTGACGATTTGAATGAGCTTGCTTTAGAGGAAAATAATCTGGCAGTTCAGGAAGAAACATTACAAAATATTAAAGATTTAAAAAAAGAAGTAAAAAAAAACGAAATCAAGTGTTTTTTATCAGACGAAGCAGACTCACTAGATTGCTATATAGAAATACATGCAGGTGCTGGAGGCACAGAAAGTCAAGACTGGGCAGATATGTTGAGAAGGATGTATTTGAAGTGGTCTGATAAAAAAAGTTTTACATCAAATTTAATTAGTGAGCACAAAGGAGATGAAGCTGGCATTAAATCAGCAACAATAAAAATTGAAGGTGATTATGTATTTGGTTGGCTAAAAAAAGAATCAGGCATTCATCGTTTGGTTAGAATTTCTCCATTTGACTCAGGAGCAAGAAGGCACACAAGTTTTGCAAGTGTCTGGATTTACCCAGTAGTAGATGAAAATATAAATGTTGAGATTTTAGAGAAAGATTTGAGAATAGATACTTATAGATCAAGCGGTGCAGGTGGACAGCATGTAAATACAACTGATAGCGCTGTAAGAATTACTCACATTCCATCGAAAATAGTAGTTCAATGCCAAAATGAAAGATCGCAACATAAAAATAAAGAAACTTGTATGAATATGTTAAAAGCAAGATTGTATGATTTTGAAATTAAAAAAAGAGAAGAGGAGAATCAAAGTACAGAAAACAGTAAATCAGAAATTGGTTGGGGGCATCAAATAAGATCATATGTTTTGCAACCTTATAGATTGGTAAAAGATAACAGAACAAATTTTGAAAGCACAAGTCCAGATAAAATTCTTGATGGAGAATTAGATGATTTTTTAGAACAATCTCTTTACAAAATTAAATGAAAATAAATATTTTTAAATACTTTTTATTATTACTAGGATTTTTAATATCACTAATATTTTATTTAAGCATTGTTGGAATAGAAACAAACAAATTTAATCAGCAGATAAAAGACACAGTTGTTCAAAGTAATAAGAATTTGGATGTATCTTTAAAAAAAGTAAAATTAATTCTTGATCCTTTTAAACTTAAAATAAATGCAAAAACTATTGGCGCAAATATATATTATGCAAATAGACCACTTGAGCTCGAATATATAAAAACTCAAGTATCACTTGATTCTATTCTTAAAAATAAATTAGTTTCCTCTAATTTTGAGGTAGCAACAAAGTCAATATTATTAAAGGATTTTGTTAAATTTATAAGAGCCACAAGTAACAAACCAGAATTATTAATTTTGGAAACTTTCATTAAAAAAGGACATGTAATTTTAGATCTAAATCTTAACTTAGATCAAAATGGAAAAATTAAAAATGATTACAAAATCAAAGGATTATTGAAGGATGGAAAATTTAAATTTTTTAATGGACTAGATTTTAATAATATTAATTTTTTATTTAATATAGAAAAAGACAAATATTTATTTGAAGATATTAAATTTGAAACAGATCAAATTGATTTTTCATCTAAATTATTAAAAGTTAACAAAAAGAACAATAATCATTATGTTGAAGGTAAGATTCAAAATTCTGAGGCAGTTTTATCAGATAATTTAATTAATATATTAAATTTAAATTTAAATAACTTTAATTTAAAAAATACCAAGTTTAGTTCTGAGAATATTTTTAATTTTGAAATAACTAATAAATTTAAATTAACTAATTTAAAAATAGACTCTGATAT
>NZ_JBNAJZ010000008.1:0-10955 GCF_052047555.1 Candidatus Pelagibacter sp. HIMB1746
GATTTGTTTTAATAGATAATATAGAATTATTAAATTTGAATTCTATTAATGCATTACTAAAAGTCTTAGAGGAACCTAATGAAAATATTAATTTTATCTTAATTAATAATAATAAAAGAGTTTTACCAACACTTAAATCTAGATGTTTAAATTTCAAAATTTTTTTAACGAATGATCAATCTATTGAAATTGTTAATAAATTAATAAACGATGATGTTTATAATTTTATAAATCAAGATTTAATAAATTACTTTACAACACCTGGTAAATTATATGAATTATTGAAACTTGCAGAAAACTTTGATTTAGATCTTAAGGATTATAATTTAAATACTTTTTTGCAAAGTTTAATATCAAGTAAGACTTACAAAAAAAACAAACCCTTTATTCAATTAATGTATTCTTTTATTGAAGTTTATTTTAGAAACAATATATCTACGAAAAATATTAAATTATTTCACCTTTATCATTATTTTTTAAAAAAAATTAATGATACTAAAATTTATAATTTAGATGAAGAGACATTATTTATGGAATTTGAAGATAAAGTTTTAAATGGATAAAAATTTTTATATTACAACACCTATTTATTATCCATCAGCTAAACCTCATATGGGACACGCTTACTCAAGTATAGTTGCTGATTTTTTTGCAAGATTTAAAATTATTGATGATTTTAAAGTACATTTTTTAACCGGAACAGATGAGCATGGTTTAAAAATTCAAAGATCAGCTGAACGAGCAGGGGAGACTCCTCAAAAATTTTGTGATCAAATAAGCAAAACTTTTCGAGATCTTTCAGATACTCTAAATTTATGCAACACTGATTTTATTAGAACAACCGAAGAGAGGCATAAAAAAACAGTGCAATATCTTTGGTCTGAACTTGAAAAGAATGATGATATTTATCTATCAAATTATTCTGGTTGGTATTCAGTATCAGATGAAGCTTTTTATAGCGAAGATGAGATAGAAGAAATAGATGGTAAAAAAATAGCTATATCATCAAAATCACCTGTCGAATGGATTGAAGAAGAGTCGTATTTTTTTAGACTCTCAAAATGGGAAAAACCTCTTTTAAAATATTATAAAGATAATCCTGATTTTATTTATCCAGAGTCTCGACGAAATGAAGTTATTAGTTTTGTAAAAAGTGGTCTAAAAGATCTATCAGTTAGTAGGAAAAGTTTTTCATGGGGAATACCAGTTCCAAGTAATAAAAATCATGTAATTTACGTTTGGCTAGATGCACTTACAAATTATTTAAGCGCACTAAATTACCCAAATAAAGATGATGAATTATTCAAAAAATTTTGGCCTGCATCAATACATTTAATTGGCAAAGATATACTTAGATTTCATGCTGTTTATTGGCCAGCTTTTTTATTAGCTGCCAAGATTGAAGTACCAAAAAGAGTTTATGGTCATGGTTGGATTTTATCCGGAGAGGAAAAAATGTCCAAATCTAAAGGGAATATTTTGGATCCATTAGAAATAATTGATGAGTATGGGTTAGATCCATTAAGATATTATCTAATCAAAGAAGTTTCTTTTGGCAATGATGGTAATATTTCTCAAGATAGATTAGAAGATTGTATAAACAGTGATTTAGCAAATAATTATGGAAATTTATGCCAAAGAGTTACTGCTTTTGCGATCAAAAATTGTGGTGGAAAAATACCTTCCGAAATTAAATTTCTTGATGAAGATTTATTTATTTTAGACAAGTATAAAAAAAATTTAGATAATATTAGATCTAAAATTGATCATCAAAATATTAACTTTTATATAGACTATATTGTTAATTCTCTTTTTGAAGCCAATAAATATTTTAATGATCAAGAACCATGGAAAAAGAAAGATGATCAAATTAGATTAAATACAATTGTCTATACTACATTGGAAATTGTTCGAAAAATAAGTTTCTTATTATATCCAATTATTCCAGAGTCTTCTTTAAAAGCACTAAAAATTTTTGATATCAATAAAGATCAAATAAAATTAAATTCACTTGCAGATAATGAGTATTTAACCAAAGGAAATAATATTAATAAAATTGATATACTATTTAAAAAAATAGAAAAAAATAATGATTGATTCTCATTGTCACCTAGATCACGAACCTTTGTTAAGTGATTTAACAAATGTTTTACAAAGATCAAAAAATGTAGGCATTGAAAAACTATTAACAATATCAACATCTTTTGAAAGTTTCTCTAGAGTTAAGGAACTTGTTAATAGAGATGAGATGATTTATGGCACAATTGGAATCCATCCACATGAAAGTTCTACAAACATAATTACTGCTAATGAAATTATTGATAACTTAAAAAATAACAAAAAAATTATAGGTATTGGTGAGACTGGATTAGATTTTTATTATAATAATAGTGAAAAAGATAAACAAATCGCCAGTTTCAAAGAACATATTCAAGCATCAATAAAAACTAATGTTCCTCTAATTGTTCATTCAAGAAATGCTGAAGATGAAACATTTGAAATTCTAAATCATTATAAAGATGAGAATATTAAAATTTTAATGCATTGTTTTACCGGTTCAAAAGAATTTTCAGAAAAATTATTATCTTTAAATTCTCACTTTTCTGCTAGCGGAATCATTACTTTTAAAAATTCAGTTGATTTACAAGAGACATTTAAATCGATTCCGGTTGAAAATATTTTAATTGAAACAGATAGTCCCTTTTTGGCACCAGTTCCAAACAGAGGAAAAAAAAATGAACCATCATTTATAGATTTTACAGCTGCAAAACTTGCTGAAATAAAGAATATTTCTAAAAAAGAATTGATAGAACTAACTACTAATAATTTTAATAAACTTTTTTTTAATTAAAAAATATGAAATTTATTATTTTAGGCTGTGGTAGTTCAATGGGTGTGCCAAGACCAGATGGTTTTTTTGGAAATTGTGATCCAAATAATAAAAAGAATTTTAGAACAAGATGCTCAGCTTTATTGAAAACTACTGATGAAAATATACTAATAGATACTTCTCCAGATTTAAGAGAACAACTTTTAAGACATAAAGTTAAAAAAATTAATAAAGTTCTTTTTTCACATATGCATGGAGATCAAACTCATGGAATTAATGACTTAAGATCTTTTTATATAAATAGCAGAAAACAAATTAATGTTTATGCAGATAAAGATACTTCAAAATATCTTAAAAATTCATTTTCATACATTTTCAAAAGTTACTCAAAAGAATATCCAGCAACTTTGAATTTAAATAAATTACCAAAAAAAATATATACAAAAAATAAGAATAAAAAAATTGATATTCAATCTATTAAAGTAGAGCATGGCAAAGTAAATTCAAATTGTTTTATTATTGATAAAAAATTAGCTTATATCAGTGATGTAAGCAAAATTTTTGAAAAAGATTTTAAATATTTTAAAAACTTGAAATATTTAATAATTGATTGTTTGTGGTACAATTTTCATCCATCACATTTCAATTTGGAAAATTCACTTAATATAATCAGAATATTTAAACCTAAAAAAGCTATTCTAACAAATTTATCACCTGTGTTAGATTATAAAGTACTTAAAAAGTTATTACCTAAGAATGTTTTGCCTGCTCATGATGGTTTAACTTTAGAACTATAAAATATTTTCAATTGATTTAATCAACTTTTTTGACATTGGTTTAGTAAAAGATGCAAATGTATCTTCAACTTTTCCTTCTTTATTAATTAAAATTTTATGAAAATTCCATTTTGGAACAGCAGATTTACCATGATTATCTTTTGCCCATTTGAAAAGTTCATGAGCATTTTCTCCTTTAACTTCTGTGATTGTTGTTAGTGGAAAATTGATATTAAAATTTACTTCACAGAATTCTTTTACTTCAGAATTATTTTTTTTTTCTTGATTAAAAGAGTTTGAGGGGACTCCAAGAACAACTAAACCTTTATTTTTATATAAATCCCATAATTCCTGTAATTCATCATATTGTTTGGTAAAACCACAAAAACTAGCTGTATTGACTACCAGAATAACTTTATCTTTGTATTCTTTTAGATTTATTGTTTCACCTGATATGCTTTCGATTGAGAAATCATAAAACTTTTTTTCATAGTTTGCTGTTGCTGAAGTTTTAAAAAAAAACATAACTATAGAAAGTACAAATATTACTTTTCTCATTTTTTGGGTTTATTTGGAGTAAGTAATATTAAAAAATAACCAAATAAAGTGGATAGTAATGAACCAGTCAAAACACCTATTTTTACACCATCCATATATTGCATGTTTTCAACGAAAGCTAAATTTCCTACAAACAAACTCATTGTAAAACCAATACCAGTAAGAACTCCAACTCCATAAAAATTATACCAACTTGTATCGTTTGGCATTTGAGCAACTTTTAATTTTATTGATACATATGAGAAAACAAAAACACCAAGTTGTTTACCCAAGAATAGACCAAGCACAATACCTAGTGGAACCTTATCCAACAAAGAAGCAAAAGATAAACCCTCAAGAGAAACACCTGCATTTGCAAATGCAAATAAAGGCATTATTCCAAAAGCAACATAAGGACTAATTGCGTGTTCTATTTTTATTAATAAAGAAAAATCTTTATCCTTTTTTCTATGTGGGATTGTCATAGCCAATAAAACACCAGCAATCGTAGCGTGGATACCTGAGTTATGAGTAAAATCCCAAAGGAAAAGTCCAACTACCAAATAAGGTAAGAATTTTTTGATATTAAATTTATTTATTAACAACAAAACAATAAAAGCTAACAGCATTAATGTTAAATACTTAATGCTTAAATCTCCAGAGTAGAATAGAGCAATTATTACTATTGCTCCTAAATCATCAATTATGGCTAAAGCTGTTAAAAATACTTTTAAAGATAAAGGAACTCTTTTTCCAAGTAATGACAAAACTCCTAAAGAAAAAGCTATATCTGTGGCTGATGGAATTGCCCATCCATTTAACGTTTCGCTATCGCCTAAATTAATAAAAACGTAAAATAATGCAGGAACTAACATTCCTCCTACAGCAGCTATTATTGGCAGTAAAGCCTGTTTAATATTTGAAAGTTCACCTTGTAGAAATTCTCTTTTTATTTCTAATGTGACAAAGAAAAAGAATATAGCCATCAAGGCGTCGTTGATCCAATGTAATACAGATAATTTTAGACCAAAATTATTAATACCTATAAATAAATATTTATTTAAAGTAGCAAAATATAAATCTGCTAATCCTGAGTTACTTATAAATAATGCAATTACAGCAGCAAATAAGAGGACGAGCCCGCTTGCAGCTTCTAATTTAAAAAACCATCTAAAAGGTTTGGATATATAATTAATCATAAAATTTTAAGTTAGGTCTATAATAAATAGTTTGATATCTTGCAATGTTTCAAAAAGGTTGAATAATATTATTTCCAATCCAGGAAATACATTAATTAGAGGAGTTTTAAGCGTATCAACAAAGATAATTAATGCAACAAAAGATATGATAAAAACTATCAAATGAGAAAATAATTTAGATTTTTTACCTGCAGATTTTTCAACAGTTTTTGGGTTTTCTACTTCTATTTCAGCATCAATTAATTTTTCTTTTTTTAATGGTTTGCTAATTTCTAAATTTTTTTCTTTTACCTCATTATCTTGTTCTGTTTTATCTGCAGAAATATTATTATTTAATTCTAATGGAGTTTCACCTTCATTTTGTGGTTTATAAAACCAAACTCTTTCACATGATCCACATTGTAGCTCACGTCCTTCATTAGGAATTAACGAATTGTCAATTTTGAATTGTTTCTTTTCACAAGGACATGTAATTATCATGCCTGGTTATATATCAGATTTTACTCAAAATTCTTTTAATTTAGGCTTCTTTATACATTGAAATTATCAATAACTATTGTATTAGTACTTCGAACGGAGTGTAGCGCAGCCTGGTAGCGCATCTGGTTTGGGACCAGAGGGTCGCAGGTTCGAATCCTGCCACTCCGACCATCGTTATGAAAAAAGCAATTATTTACATTCCCAACAAAAACCCAATGCAATCTGGATTGGCAAAAAATGACAAATGGGTATTAGAATTTAAAACTAATGATCCAACAAAAAATCCTTTGATGGGTTGGGAAAGCTCATCTGATACTTATACGGAATTAAAATTAGAGTTTTCATCAAAAGAGCTAGCAATCAATTATGCAAAAAAAAAGAAAATAGAATTTGAGTTAATTGAACCTAGAAAAAGAAAAACAGTAAAAAAATCTTACGCTGATAATTTTCTAAAATAAAAAATGTTTAGATTTTTCACTCAAAAACATTGGTTGTTGTGGTCATGGATTGGTTCAGCATTAATTTTATCATCGCTTTGGATACAAGTTAAAATTGATGTAAAAATTAATGAATGGTTTGGTCAATTTTACGATATGATTCAAAAAGCCTTAGGCGCACCAAACTCTATTACTATAGAAGAGTATTGGGCAAGCTTATTATCTTTCATAACTTTGGCTGCTATGTATGTAGGTGTAGCAGTTGTTGTTAGTTTTTTTACTTCACACTATTTGTTTAGATGGAGGACTGCAATGGTTGAGTGGTATCATAGCGTATATGATAAAGCTCGAAAAATAGAGGGAGCTGCGCAAAGGGTTCAGGAAGATACAATTAAATTTTCAAGAATAATGGAGTCACTTGGAACAAGTTTAATTGAAGCTTTAATGATACTAGTTGAATTTATGCCGATTTTATTTGGTTTAAGTGTTGGAATTCCAATTTTTTTCTTTGGTGATTGGGATTATGGATTGATAGTAGGTGCTTTAATCTGGTCAGTAGGGGGGACTATTTTTTTAATTATTCTTGGTTTAATTTTAAGGTTAGTAGGTGTTGAGTACGATCTACAAAAAAAAGAAGCAGCTTATAGGAAAATACTCGTAATTGCAGAGGATGATGGAACCATTCGTCCAAAAACTATTGAAGAATTGTTTGATGGTGTAAGAAATATTCATTTCTTAAGTTATATTAGATACTTATATTTCAATATTGGTAGAATTGCATACTTACAAGCAAATGTATTATCAGCATATGTTTTTTTAGCACCGGCGATTGTAGCTGGAGCTGTTACACTTGGTGTAATGCAACAGATAATTAGAGCTTTTGGTAGAGTTGAAGGTTCTATGCAATATATATTAAAAGCATGGCCAACAATAATTGAGCTTGCAAGTGTGTATAAACGTTTAAGAGAATTTGAGTCCAAAATTATAAATGAAGAATTAATTGATAAAAAAGCCTAATGGCCATAGATAAAAAATTTATAGATCAGTTTGTTAATGTAACATCAAAAGCAGCAATAGCTTCATTTAATTTTGTTGGTAAGAAAGATAAAATTGCAGCAGATAAGTCGGCTGTAGATTCTATGAGATCTGAGTTAAATAATATGGATATAAAAGGTCAAATAGTAATTGGTGAAGGTGAGCTAGACGAAGCTCCTATGCTGTATATTGGTGAAAAACTTGGCAACAATAATGGTCCTGAACTTGACATCGCTGTAGATCCATTAGAGGGAACTAATTTTGCTGCCAACAATCTTCCAGGCGCCTTATCGGTAATTGCAATTGCTGAAAAAAATAATTTATTTAAAGCTCCCGAAACTTATATGGAAAAAATCTCAACTAAAGTAAAAGAAAAAAATGTTGTTGATTTAGATTATTCAATTAAAAAAAATATTTTTAATTTGAGTGAATACTTAAACAAAAAACCTGAGCATTTAACTGCATGTATTTTAGAAAGACCAAGACATAATAGAATTATTGCAGAATTAAGAGATTTAAAAGTCAAAATTAAATTTATATCTGATGGAGATGTATCTGGAGCACTATTGGTAACAGATGAAAAATACTCTGTTGATATATTTTTAGGAACAGGAGGAGGGCCTGAAGGTGTCTTAGCAGCAGCTGCATTAGATTCTTATGACTGTGGTTTCCAAGGTAGATTTTTATTCGTGACAGATAGAGACAAACAAAGAGCTAAAGAAATGGGTATTAATGATCTTACAAAAAAATATGATTTAAACGAAATTATCAAAGGTGACACAATATTTTGCGCAACTGGAATCACATCTGGTGATTTAGTTTCAGGCATAAAAATTGAAAAAGACAAATTTATTTCAGAAACTTTAGTGACACATAAAGACTCAAGGCTTAAAAAAGTCGTAAAATTAAATCAAAAATTAATACGATAAGCTTGATTAATCTTCTTTTTTACAATAAAAAGCAGCAATTCGGTCCCTTCGTCTATCGGTTAGGACACGTGGTTTTCATCCTCGAAAGAGGGGTTCGATTCCCCTAGGGACCGCCATTTACATATTAGAAGTAATCAACTAGTTGTCATTTTTATCAATTTTTTATTTAATTTTTTATTAACATCTATTTATATTGATCATATAAATTAAAATGTTCTATTCGATTAAAAATATTAAAGTTAATAATGAAATTGTAGCTAAAGTTTTTAAGTATAGAAAAAAAAAATTTAAAGGTATAAAATTTTTCACTCCCAATACTGATAATTTACAGGTTGGTCTCATGTCTCATCCAAAAGGGCATATCATACAACCTCATTTTCATAAAAATACAAAAAAAATTATCAAACATATGTCAGAGTTATTAATTTTGTACTCAGGAAAATTACAAGTTTTTTTTTATAATAAAAAAAATAAAAAAATAAAATCAATAATATTAAATAAAAAAGATATGATTTTATTAATCAAAGGTAGTCACGGTTTTAAAACTTTAAAAAAAACTGAGATGTTAGAAATTAAACAAGGTCCTTTTTTAGGAGATAAAGACAAAATAAGGTTGAAGAACTTTGGATAAGTTTATTCCAGTAAATGAACCAAATATTGAAAAATCAGATATTCAATCTGTACTAAAAGTCTTAAAGAGTGGCTGGATATCAGCAGAAGGAAATAATGTTAAATTATTTGAGGAAAAATTTTCAAAATTTATTGGTCATAAATATGGTATAACTGTTTCTAATGGTACAGCGGCATTAGAAGTTGCAATTCAATCACTAAATTTACCTAAAGATAGCGAGGTAATAATCCCTAATTTCACAATTTTTTCAAATGCTATTGCTTGTTTAAAAAATAATTTAAAAATAAAACCAATAGATTGCAATAAATTTGATTGGAATATGAATATTGAGTTAATTTTAAAAAATATAACAGCTAAGACCAAGTTGATCATAGCAACTCATATTTATAATTATCCTATTCAAATTGAAAAACTAGTTAAAATTTGTAAGCAAAAAAAAATTATCTTAATGGAGGATGCTGCTGAAAATTTTGGTCAAGTTAATAAAGATAAAAAATATGGAAGTTTTGGAGATATAAGTACTTACAGTTTTTATGCGAATAAACAGATAACTACTGGTGAAGGTGGAATGATAACTACTAATTCTAAAAATTTATATAAAAAAGCTTGTAATTTAAGAAATTTATCTTTTGGAAAAATAGACAGATTTAATCATGATGATATTTCATCTAACTATAGAATGTCTAACATTCAGGCAACACTAGGTTTGAGTCAATTAAAAAGAATAGACAATATAGTTAAAAAAAGACATCTTATAGGAAGACAGTATCACAAATATTTAAGTTCAAACAAAAATATATTTATACCTAATCCTACAAACAATAATTTAAAAAATATATATTGGGTGATTGGAATTTTAATATTAAATACTAAACTAAATATGAATGCCAAATATGTTATGAAAAAATTGAAGGAAAAAAATATTGGAACAAGACCTTTTTTCTGGCCGATGCACAGACAAAAAATGTTAAAGAAAATGAGTTTTTATAATTCAAAAAAATTTCCAAATTCAGATTATATTAGTAAATATGGATTTTATTTACCATCAAGTTTAAATTTAACAAAAAATAAAATTAAATATATTTCAGAATGTGTTAATGAAATTATATCCAAATGAACTTTTATAAAAAAGCAATTTTTTCATTTATACTGGTAGTTTTTTTCTTTGTAATAGCTGTTAAAATAGTAGAACCTGTAATAGACAGACAAATTAAAAATTCAATATCAGATAAAAAATTATCTGAAAAACTTAAAAAAGAACTACAGAATAGTGTTGAGGATTTTACACCAGAAAAAAGGGAATTTTATAAACAAATAATTAAAAAAACTTATAAAAAATGGAAGCCTGTTATAGATGAAGCATTGAACGAAGCTAAAACGGAGCTAAATGAAAATTAGTAACATTTTTTTGGAAAAATTAATCTAAACTCCTCATCTATTGTTTTAAATGTTTTTTTATAAATTTTTTTTATTTTATAATTATCGGAAAATTGAATATTCTTTTCGTTATTTTTATGGGTGATAATGTAAATTGAATTATCAGTAATTTTTTTTTGGATTTTATTTTTTAAATTTTTATCAAAAATATCATTTAATTTATAAAGGGAACTGTCTAAATAAAATGGTATTTTTTGCAATGTTTTGTCGCCAATTAATATATATAAAAATGTATCATCTGAAAGATTAACACCAGATATATCATTACAATTATTTTTGATTAGATTTATTGTATCATTGTAATTTTTAATAAATGTCCAATAATTTTTTTCCCATATAAAATATTTGAAGTATTTATAGTTATTGCTACTAATTTTATTTTCTTTGTTTTGAAGAAATTTAACGCTTTTAAACTTTCCTTCAGCATTTTTTGAAAATTTCATATCATAATTAAGCAAGCTAAATAATGATAAAAAACCAAAGATAAAAATACATATTATCCTATTTTCATCAGATTTAATTTTTTCATAAATTATAGCAAAACTAATAATTCCTAAACTTAAAGAGCAAGATAAATACATAAATGTTTTAACTTGAGCAAAAAAATTAAGAGAAAAAATAAATAATATTATAGAAAAAATTTTAATCTCTTTAGTCGTAATTT